>USQD01000133.1 GCA_900556795.1 uncultured Prevotella sp.
GGGGCACCACAGACCCGCCCCAGCGACTGCGCCGCCGGTATGGTCTCCCGCGGGGCAAACAGCGCCTCCCGCACAGACACAACCTTTATGAGCACCATGTGCTTCATTCCATGGCAATAGCCAAGGCTATCAATTTCCGACCAGGTACAGAAATCCTTGATTTCGGATGTGGTGGCGGTTTTCCTGGTATTCCGCTTGCCATTCTCTTTCCTGAATGCAAATTCAAACTCATTGATGGAACCGGCAAGAAGATTCGCGTGTGCAATGAGGTGGCTTCTGCCATCGGCTTGAAGAATCTTGTGGCTGAGCACTTGCGTGGTGAGGATGAGAAAGGAAAGTATGATTTTGTGGTAAGCCGTGCTGTGATGCAGTTGCCTGACCTGATGAAAATCATCAAGAAGAATTTCAAGAAGAAGGGACAGAACGCTCTGCCTAATGGCTTGATTTGCCTGAAGGGCGGCAATCTGCTGGAAGAGCTCAAGGATTACCGCAACGTGGCAGAAATCACACCGCTCAGCACCTTCTTCGAGGAAGAATGGTTCAAGCAAGACAAGCAGCTCATCTATGTTCCAGCGTAGAAGTGAAGAACGGAAGTGAAGAGTGAAGAACAAAGAGTAAAGAGTGAAGAGTGAAGAGTGAAGAACGAAGAGTGAAGAATTCAATAGCCTTTACTAATCATAAAGTTCAATGTTCAAAGCTCAAAGTTCAAAGTAAAGGAGTTCAATGTTCAAAGTAAATAAAGTAAAATGTTACATATAGAAAGATTTCAAGTCAACATGTTGCAGGAGAACTGCTATGTTGTAAGTGATGAGACCAAGGAATGCGTCATCATCGACTGTGGAGCGTTCTATCCTGAAGAGCGCAATGCCATCACCCAATATATCCGCAAGAACGAACTGAAGCCGGTTCATCTGCTCGTTACCCATGGCCATCTTGACCACAACTTCGGCAACGACACCATCTATAAGGAGTTTGGCTTGAAGCCGGAAGTGGCTCAGGGCGATGAGAAGCTGATGAAAGGGCTGGCCCATCAGGCAGAGACCTTCTATCAGATGCAGCTGGATACGAAGTTCCCTCCTATCGGTCATTTCTTCGAGGAAGATGAAATCATCAAGTTCGGCAGCCATGAGTTCAAGGTTATTGAGACTCCTGGTCACAGCAACGGTTCCGTCACTTTCTATTGCGAGGCTGAGCATGTTGCGTTTACCGGCGATACCCTCTTCAAGAGTTCTATCGGCCGTACCGATTTCCCTGGTGGCAGTATGTTCCGAATCATCAACAGCCTGCGCCATCTGGGTATGCTCCCTGATGAAACCAAGGTGCTTCCTGGTCATGGCGATGCTACCAGCATTGGAGAGGAACTGGCGCACAATCCTTATATGGATCGATAATTTTTAATCGGAAAATCAGAAATTGAAAAAGAATAATACAGAGAAGATCATTCTTGGAATTGACCCAGGAACCAACGTGATGGGCTATGGTGTGATACGCATCATGGGCAATAAGGCTGAGTTGGTGGTGATGGGTGTCATCGACATGCGCAAGGAGAAGGATCCCTATCTGCGACTCGGCAAGATTTTCGAGCGGGTTACAGGTATCATTGATTCTTATCTTCCTGACGAGATGGCGATTGAGGCTCCTTTCTTTGGAAAGAATGTGCAGTCGATGCTCAAGTTGGGTAGAGCCCAGGGAGTAGCCATTGCGGCTGCTATCCATCACGATGTGCCCATCCATGAATATGCTCCTCTGAAAATCAAAATGGCGATTACCGGGCAGGGACAGGCTTCCAAGGAACAGGTGGCTGCTATGCTGCAGCGCATGCTCAATATCAAGGAGGATGAAATGCCGAAGTTCATGGATGCTACCGATGCCCTGGGGGCTGCCTACTGTCATTTCCTGCAAATGGGCAGACCGGAGGTCTCCGACAAGCATTATAGCAGCTGGAAGGATTTCGCTCAGAAGAACCATTCGCGCATTGGCGGCACCAACGGCATGACTGGGCCGCAAGCCAAGCTCCTGGCTGCCATCAATCGCACAACACATAAATAAATTATAAGAGAGATGCAAAAGATTATTAGCATTAAAGATGGCGTGACTCGTATGCCGGAATGGCGTATGGCCGAGCCTGTAAACTTTGAGTCCTGCGAAGGTGAACATATTGCCATCGTTGGACCAAATGGTGGTGGAAAGTCGATGTTTGTTGACGTCATTGTCGGCAGACACCCTCTGTTAATGCACGACCCTGATTATGATTTCTCACCTAGCACCAAGAAGATGGTGAGCGATAACATCAAGTATATCACCTTCCGTGATACCTATGGTGGTGACAACGACCGCACTTATTTCCTTCAGCAGAGATGGAACCAACTGGAAATAGATGAGAACACTCCGATTGTGAAGGATAAGCTGGAAGAGGCCTACAACATGGCGGGCGAAGATACTCCGGAGCGACGCAATTTGCAGAAGCATATCTATGAACTCTTCCACATGGAGCATCTACTCGATAAGTACACTATCTTGTTGAGCAGCGGCGAGTTGCGCAAGTTTAAGTTGGCTTCTACCCTCTTCTCTGAACCACGTGTCCTTATCATGGATAATCCGTTCATCGGTCTTGATGCTGATACCCGCGACCAGCTGAAGGAACTCCTCAAGACTTTGGCACATGAGCGTGCCTTGCAGATAATCCTCGTTTTGAGCAAGAGCGACGACATTCCTGACTTTATCACCCACGTAGTGGAAGTAAAGGACATGAAGGTTATGCCGAAGTTGACCAAGGATGAGTATCTGGCTCAGCGCACTCCAGTCCCAAGCCGGATGTTGAGTGATGAGCTAGAACAGGAAATCATCAATCTGCCTTATAGTGACCGTGAGTATAAGAGCCAGGAAGTGGTCAAGATGAACAAGGTTCGCATTCAATATGGCGAGCTCATCATCTTGAAGGATCTGGACTGGACCGTTAACAACGGTGAACGCTGGGCGTTGAGCGGACAAAACGGAGCCGGAAAGAGTACCTTGCTGAGTCTGGTATGTGCAGACAACCCTCAGAGTTATGCCTGCGACATCGCCCTCTTCGGTAATCCTCGTGGCAGCGGCGAGAGTATCTGGGACATCAAGAAGCATATCGGTTATGTTTCTCCTGAGCTTCACCGTTCATACCAGCGCGATCTCCCTGCCATCAGAATCGTAGCAAGCGGTTTGATGGATTCCGTAGGACTTTACGTAAAGCCGAAGGATGAAGATATGGATAAGTGCCGCTTCTGGATGAAGGTGTTTGGATTGGAAGGATTGGAAGAACGTGGCTTCCTGAAACTCTCAAGTGGTGAACAGCGACTGGTTCTTCTGGCTCGTGCCTTCGTGAAAGATCCGGAACTTCTTATCCTCGACGAACCTTTGCACGGTCTTGATAATTACAATCGCCGTCTGGTTAAGGACGTCATCGAAGCTTTTTGCAAGCGAAACAATAAGACCATGATCATGGTTACGCATTACAAGGAAGAACTTCCTGCATGCATCGACCATAGCATTTTCCTCATGCGTCATGCATGATGAATATCCACTTCAGTGCTCTTGCCTATGCGGGTAAGAGCGAAGAAGGCATATAATGAGGACTTGGCATTACACCTTATTATATTAATAGACGGGTTTCTTTCCGTTAATGAAAGTTAACTTCAACAAAGTATTCGGTAATATTTTTCTATGTTCGGAAAATATTCATTACCTTTGCAGATAATTAAGAAAAGAGTTATGCCATGATGGCTCAGTTGGTAGAGCAACGCATTCGTAATGCGTGGGTCGCGGGTTCGAGTCCCGCTCGTGGCTCTCTTGTCATTATGTACGATAAGCTAATTCAAGCGAGATTAGCACATCGGTAGTGCACGGGCTTCCCAAGCCTGTGAGGCGGGTTCGACTCCCGTATCTCGCTCGTTCATCTTTCCAGAAGTTATGGAAAGATTTTTTTTGTAAAGTTTCGTAAACCTTTACGCACGTTTTTTCAACATTTCCGATATAATGTACCGATTTTTTTTATACCTTTGCATCAGATTTCAGAAAGATAACAATATCGATTAAAGAAATAGATATGACATCTGGGATGGAACTAATAGTAAAACGAATAACAAACATAATAACAAATCATGAAAGAGCTTAAAGCATTAAACAAGCGCACTGCTCCTAAGAGCGTCGCTCCAGAGAAAATTATTCAGTTTGGTGAAGGTAACTTCCTCCGTGCATTCGTTGATTGGATTGTATGGAATATGAATAAGAAAACTGACTTCAACGGTTCTGTTGTTGTCGTTCAGCCATTGCCTGGCGGTATGGTAGACTGGTTGAACGGTCAGGATTGCCTCTATCACGTGAACCTTCAGGGCAAGGAGAACGGTCAGGCAGTCAACACATTGGAGCGTATCGACGTTATCAGCCGTGCATTGAACCCATATTCTCAGAACCAGGCTTTCATGGCTTTGGCTGAGCAGCCAGAGATGCGTTTCATCATCTCTAACACAACTGAGGCTGGTATTGCATTCGATGATTCCTGCAAGTTCACAGATGCTCCAGCTGCTTCTTACCCAGGTAAATTGGTTCAGTTGCTGTTCCACCGCTACAAGTTCTTCGAGGGCGACCCAACTAAGGGTATGATCCTGATGCCTTGCGAGCTGATCTTCTTGAACGGTCACCACTTGAAGGAGTGCATCTATCAGTATATCGAACTTTGGAAGCAAGACATGGGTGCTGACTACGAGGGCTTCAAGGAGTGGTTCACCAACCACTGCTATGTTTGCGCTACACTCGTAGACCGTATCGTTCCTGGCTTCCCACGCGATACCATCAAGGAAATCCAGCAGAAGGTTTGCTACAAGGATAACCTCGTAGTAAAGGCTGAGAGCTTCCACCTCTGGGTAATCGAGAAGGCTGAGAACATGACTGTAGAGCAGATGCAGGAAGAGTTCCCTGCTCACAAGGCTGGTCTCCACGTTCTCATCACAGACAACGAGAAGCCATACCACGAGCGTAAGGTTACTCTCCTGAATGGCCCTCACACAGTATTGAGCCCTGTTACATACCTCAGCGGTGTGAACATCGTTCGCGATGCTTGTGAGCACCCAGTATTGGGCAAGTACATCCACAAGGTACAGTTCGAAGAGTTGATGCAGACATTGAACCTCCCTATGGACGAGCTTCAGAAGTTCGCTTCTGACGTATTGGAGCGCTTCGAGAACCCATTCGTTGACCACCAGGTAACCAGCATCATGCTGAACTCATTCCCTAAGTTCGAGACTCGCGACCTCCCAGGCGTGAAGATCTATTTGGAGCGTAAGGGTGAGTTGCCACAGGGATTGGTATTCGGTCTTGCTGCCATCATCACTTACTATAAGGGTGGTGTTCGTGAGGACGGTGCTCCTATCCAGCCAAACGATGACCAGAAGATCATGGACAAGCTCACAGAGCTTTGGGCTACTGGCGACACCCAGAAGGTAGCAGAAGGCGTACTCGGCTTCGACTACATCTGGCATGAGAACCTGAACGAGACAGTTCCAGGCTTGACAGAGTTGGTTAAGAAGGACCTCGACCTCATCCAGGAGAAGGGTATGTTGGAGGCTGTGAAGACTATCCTCTAATCTTCAATTGATAAATATAGGGTAAAAAGATATGTAAAAGAGTCCGGTAAGGTGAAGTGATGCTTCATTCTTGCCGGACTTATTTTGTTGTTTGTGAAAAAGACACGCCTCCCATCTAAATCTACAAGATTTTCTCTTACTGTGAAAAACAAAAC
>USQD01000134.1 GCA_900556795.1 uncultured Prevotella sp.
TTTTTTTTTTTAATGATACGGCGACCACCGAGATCTACACTCTTTCCCTACACGACGCTCTTCCGATCTGATGGCATCGTCCTTGCCCGAACCGTTACCATCAGAACTCTTGGCGAGATTGATGACCATCGCCAGCTTCTGCCCCACGATGAGCTTCTGAATCTTGGCATCTATCGGATGATTGCTTGGCTTCACGGCATACTGGGCAGTGAGTTCATCGCTTCCGCTGTAGAACTGCTTGTCATCGGTTACGCCGAAGTAGAAAGACATCTTTCCATCGGTATAGAAATAAGCATTCTTAGCCCAGTTGGCAATCTTTGCTCCCGGAGGACATGATTTCTTCCAGTAATCCACATCGTCCAACCACTTGCTGTGAGCCAGCTTAGCCGCCATCATCATCTTCATGTCGGCATCGCCCAAGGTAGGCATCACGAAAGCCATATCTCCATCCACGCTTCGGATGATGTTGTCCATATCCACCGCCTGGTTGATACCCATGAGGAGGGTCTGCAAGCCACTGTTACTCTGCATCATAGGCAGGAACTGTTCGCCCTTTACATTCATGAAGATACCAGCCAGAGCATCGCCCGGCATCGACTTGACGTAGTTGCCCTTAATAGGACGATAGTTAGCAATTGCCTTCTGCAAGGCAGCATCGATGGTTTTATTGAAAGAGAATGTTTCGCCATGAATCTGCAGGATACCGTCCTTGACATTCATCTCGGCAGCAATCACCACCTGAGAAGGATCGGTATCCTTCGGAGCACCGAGGGTAAAAGGAGCGATGAATTTCTCAGGCAATGCCTGTGCCTGAGCCACCATTGCCATCGGAGAAGTGATGGTCTGCAAGCGTTCGAACAATGGCGAAGCGGTAATGCCTTCCTCTTCATCAGCCTTGAGATATCTTACCATCTGCTGCTGGAGCTGAGCCTGCGCATCAGCCACTACCGGTCCCATGACGAGGAGCGCCTTGTCAGAGAAGCCTACGAGCCATGAATCCTTCAAGACTGCGAAATGGAAGCCCTTGCGTTCCTTTACTTCGGATGCGATATGCTGCTTGGCAAGCGAAGCAAGCCAGTCCTCTACATCACTCTCGCTGCTGACCTTGGCACAGAGACCGAGGTTTCCGTCAGCACTTTCGAAAAGGTACATCTTTTCGGATATGTCGATTCCACACTTGTCTACATCATCCACATGAAGCAGGGATTTGAGCATGCCAGCCTTGTCTTCCGCATGGATATCGGAAGCCATCTGCTGCATATCCACCGAAATAAGTGCAGTACTTTTCTTAGGAATGGCATTGAGATAGTCGCTGCCAGAACATGATGTCAGCATCCCGACAAGGCATGCCAAGCACATCATAACCAAATTCTTATACAATCTTTTCATCACACTTAGTAAATATTTTAAAGCTTTTGCCCTTACAGGGCGCATTGCTGTTGCTTAATTAAACCCAGGGCGTTGCCCTGGGCTAGGAGCTTCTGCCCTTTCAGGGCGTATTGGAGCAAACTTGCTTCTGTCCTTTACCTTTGATTGATGACCATTGGTTCAGGGCGTATTGGAGCAAACTGTCTATAATCTCCTTGCGATATGCGCCATGTGAACCGCTACAAGGCCGGCGGTTTCGGTACGGAGACGGCTGGTGCCCAGGGATACGCTCTCGTAGCCGTTCTCCAGGGCAAGGCGAACCTCATCGATGGAGAAATCGCCCTCAGGACCTACCAATACAGTAATATCAGCTGCATCTGCAGTTGGAGATTCAGAAGCAACTGTGGCTACATCTGCAGTTGGAGATTCAGAAGCAGCTGTGGCTACATCTGCAGTTGGAGATTCAGTAGCAGCATGAGCTTCATTCAGAATACCAGAAATCTCGGTAAAGAAGTCTTTCTTCTCTACCTCTTCGTAGCAATGACAGATAAACTTTCTGCCGGGACGAGGGGTCTGGATAAACTCCTTGAAGCTGACCAGCTCGTTCACTACCGGCTTCCACGCCTTATGACTCTGCTTGACGGCAGAAATCACAATTTTGTCAATTCTAGGAGTCTTCACCACCTTACGCTCAGAAAACTGGCAGTTGAGGAACGAGAGTTCATCAAAACCGATTTCCGTGGCTTTCTCAGCCATCCATTCGATACGCTCCATCATCTTGGTTGGCGCAATTGCCAGATGAATATGTCCCTTCCAGGCACGCTGCTGCGGCATCTCTTCCTTGATTTCATAGAGACATCGCTTGCTGGATGCAGCAGTAACCTCAGCACGGAAAAAGGAGCCTTCTCCATCCATGAGGAATATCTCGTCCCCGCCCTTCAGTCGCAGAACGCGCAGGGCATGGGTAGCTTCCTCGGCAGGCAGTTCCACCTGATTAGCCGCATCCGGCACATAGAAATATCTAACTTCCTTCATTATTTGTTCGCATTTTTCGCCTTTTCCTCACGGCGCTTGATTTCATCACGGATATAAGAAGCATCTTCATACTTCTCATCATCTACAGCTCTCTGCAAAGCCAGTTCCAGCAGTCGGTCTGGCAGAGTAAGGATAGGGATAGCCACACGCTGCATCCCTCCCTCGTAAGGAGTAGAGAAGTTCTTGATTACCTCTTCAGATGTCAGGATTTCATACCCATTCATCAAGGAAAGCAGGATGGCATCTTCTATCTGGAGCAGATAAGACTGGTCGGTGTCAATATTCACCAGCTTCGTCTTCAGTCCCACTCCCTTGATGCCCAAGACCTCAATCTCATAACGAGCAGTGTCGTCTTCCTTGAGAATCTTCGCCAGTACATCAACAGCACCTATTCTCTCTTCATCCTTGTGCTGCTCATACTCCTTGATTTTCATCGCCACCTCCGGAATGGTGAGGATGGTAAGCACGCGGGTTTCTTCCTCATTGGTGAGGGCAATGACCCCAGCATCTACCGACTCAGCTATTGCAAAAGATCCTTTATATACTAACTTTACCATTTATTTTGTCTCCTTCTTAGGTCTGAACAAGATGGCGAAGGCAACTCCGACCAAAAGAGCATAACCTGCGAAGATAAACCAGCAGGTCTGCCAATCGCCCATTAAATACCCATTTTCCCAATGACAGTAATGATTGATTACCTGTCCGGCAAGAATGGTACCGATAGAGGCACCCAAACCATTCGTCATCAGCATAAACAATCCCTGTGCCGAAGCTCTCACCTTAGGTTCGCACTTCTGGTCTACGAACAGACCACCCGACACATTGAAGAAATCGAAAGCCACACCGTAAACCAGACAAGAGAGAATGAAGAGGACAACACCAGGGAACGCCGGATTGCCCATTCCGAAGAAGCCGAAACGGAACACCCATGCAAACATGGCGATGAGCATCACGATCTTGATGCCATAACGCTTGAGGAAGTATGGAATCAGGAGGATGCAGAGCGCCTCAGCAATCTGAGAGATGGATACCAGAAGCGTAGCATTATTGGCAGCAAAGGTATCCAGCATGGCAGGATCGCCCTTGAAGCTGGTGATGAACGGTGTAGCATAACCGTTGGTCACCTGCAAGCTCATACCGAGCAGGCAGGAGAAGATAAAGAACAATGCCATCTCGCGGCTCTTGAAGAGCTTGAAGGCATCGAAGCCCCATGTCTCCACCCAGCTGCGCGCCTGCTTCTTCACCAGCTGGCACTGTGGCAAGCCGAAGCAGTAGAGGAAGAGTACGATACTCAGGATTCCCGATACGAGGAACTGGAGATGGGTATACTGGAACTTGTTGGCATTCTCAGAGAAGAGGAACTGGAAGGTTCCGTTATCCCAGGTAGCACAGTTGACAATCCACATGGTGGCGATGAAACCTACGGTTCCAAAGACACGGATAGGCGGGAAGTCCTTGATGGTATCCCGTCCATGGTTCTTCAGAATAGTGAAAGCTGCGGTATTGGAAAGCGCCAGCGTAGGCATATAGAACGCCACGCTGAAGGTATAGACCGCCATGAAGAGCGCCTCGTTAGGAGTGGCACTCACCTGTCCCATCAGGAAAAGTCCTATCATCGACAGACCAGCCAGCAGATGGCAGTATCCCAGAAGGCGTTGTGGCTGGACATATTTATCCGCTACAATACCCATCAATGTAGGCATGAAGATGGAGACTATACCCTGAATGGTATAGAACCACGAGATTTCAGCACCCATTCCAGCTTTGCCGAGATAGTTGCCCATAGATGTGAGATAGGCTCCCCAAACAGCGAACTCCAAGAAGTTCATTATTGATAAGCGTACTTTCAGATTCATATTCTTTTTTCTAATTTCTATTGGTATTAAGATTCTACTTGAACTGCTCAGAATGCAACCGTTTTTGGAATTGTTTTCTGCAGTTTATAGTGTGCAAAGATACATATTTTATCGAAAAGAGCGTAATTTTTTGCAGATTATCCGCCGTAAAGCTAGTTTATTTAACAAATAATGTGTAATTTTGCAGTCAAAATCATAGAATCAAGAGATTATGTTAGTAAAGTTTTTCCTTACGTGTAACAAGATTGGCGCCTTCACGCTGGGTGGAGGCTACGCCATGATTCCTATCATGGAGAGAGAATTCGTGGATAAGAACCGATGGATGAACAAGGAGGAATTCATGGACATCATGGTGGTGGCTCAGGCTACTCCGGGTATCTTTGCCATTGATATGGCGAGTCATATCGGCTATAAGCTGAAGGGCGTATGGGGCGGCATCGTGGGTGCCATCGGCATTGCGCTGCCTTCCATCATCGCCATTCTCATCATCGCCATGTTCTTCCAGCAGTTCAAGGACAATTACTGGGTGGCGAAGTTCTTTGCGGGTGTTCGTCCGGCTGTGGTGGCGCTGATTGCAGCTCCCTGTTTCAAAATGGCGAAGACTGCCAGCATCAACCGCTACAACATCTGGATTCCCTTCGTCTGCTGTGCGCTGATTGCTGTTTTCGGCATCTCGCCTATCTATATCATCATTGCTGCCGGCGTGCTTGGCTGGCTTTATGGCAAGTACAAGAAGCAAAGCTAATCATAAAGTTCAAAGTTCAACAATAAAAGTTCAAAGTAAGAAAAATGCTGTTCTTAAAGTTATTTCTGATATTTACCAAGATTGGTACATTTAATTTTGGTGGTGGATATGCGATGCTTTCGCTCATCCACAATGAGACGGTGGTGAAGAACCACTGGCTCTCCAATGCTGAGTTTACGGATATTGTGGCTATCAGCCAGTCTACTCCGGGTCCTATCGGCATCAACTGCGCCACCTACGTGGGTTATACCGCCTGTCTGCATGAGGGTTATCCCGTCTGGGCAGCCTGGTTGGGTTCCGTACTGGCTTCGCTATCCATTATGTGGCTTCCATTCATCATCATGATTCTCATCAGCCGCTATCTGATAACCCATAAGGATTCCAAGATTGTGAAGGATGTCTTTGCGGGTCTCCGTCCTGCCATCATCGGTCTGATAGCAGCTGCAGCCGTCCTGCTGATGAACAAGGAAAATTTCGGTTCACCACACGACAACCCATTTGCTTTCGGAGTAAGTGTAGCGTTGTTCATCGGTGCTTTCTACTTTACAAAGGTAAAGAAGACCAATCCGATATTGCTGCTTTTCATCTGTGGCATCATCGGACTGTTCATCTTCTAAAGCCTAGGGGCCTTAAGGGCAAAAGCCTTTCCCATAGGCACAAAAAAAAATTGATTGTCTCACGACAACCAATCTTTTATTAACCTTAATAATCTAATAGATCGGAAGAGCACACGTCTGAACTCCAG
>USQD01000135.1 GCA_900556795.1 uncultured Prevotella sp.
TTGCAGATTTACAGAATATCTTTTAATACGATAATGGAAATAGTAATTGGAATCATCATAGGGCTTGCCATCGGATTCTTCGTGGGCAAGCTGATGGAAGGAAAAAAGGCGGGAGAAGAGAAAACGCAGCTTATAGCGAAGGCTCAGGTGTTGCAGGCTAACATCGAACAGAGTAATCTGCATCATGCTTCTGAGGTTCAATCCTTGAAACAATCTCATGCTTCTGAGGTTCAATCCTTGAAAGCTCAAATGGAGAACGAGCGACAGTATGCTGCGAAACTTCGGGCAGAGAGCGACCAGCAGTGGGCGCAGAAACTCGAAAACCTCAAGCAGGAGATGCAGCGGATGAATATCGAGCAGCAGCGGGTGGCAGCGGAACAATTGGCTGCCAAGCAATCGGCTTTGCAGGAAAACAACCGATTGCAGATGGATGAACTCCTGAAACCTATCAAGGAACAGTTTGCTGATTTCAAGAAATCGGTAGAGGAGAGCAAGACCCAGAACGAAGTAAACAAGAAGGAACTGCAGAACACCTTCGAGGCAACGATGAAACTCTTCCAGCAGGAACAGCAGCAGGCTGTACTGAACCTGAAGGAGCAGACCGAGAAGATTGGCTCCGATGCTGCCAACCTGACCAAGGCATTGAAGGGCGACAGCAAGATGCAGGGCGACTGGGGTGAGATGGTGCTGGAAACCATCCTGGAGAACAGCGGACTTCGTAAAGATGAGGAATTCTTCATTCAGGAGAATACGAAAGATGAAGAGGGAAAGAACTATCGTCCGGATGTCATCGTCAGATTCCCAGAAGGCAGAAGTGTGGTCATCGACTCCAAGGTTTCGCTCACCGCCTATACCGATGCTCTGGCTGCCGGAAATGATGAGGAACGCGAGCGGCTGATGAAGGCGCATGCCCTGAGCGTGCGCAAGCATATTGACGAACTTGCCGAGAAGGATTATTCCAAGCTGGTAGATGATGCCATCGGTTTTGTCCTGATGTTCATCCCGAATGAAACCAGCTATATCGCTGCGATGAAGCAGCAGCCCGATCTAAGCCGATATGCTTATCAGAAGAAGATTATCATCATTTCGCCAAGCAATCTCCTCATGGCGCTCCAGCTAGCCTATAACCTCTGGCAGTACGACCGCCAGAACAAGAATGTGGAGAAAATCGTGAAGACGGCAGCCGACCTGTATGACAAGGTGGCAGGTTTCGAGGATACCTTTACCGGAATCGGCGATTTGATTACCCGTCTTTCCGGAACCTTTGACAAGGCAAGGAAACAGCTCTATGAAGGTTCGGGCAATGTGATGAGAAGGGTAGAAAGCCTGAAAGGTCTCGGGGTCACTCCGAAGAAGCAGATCAAGGCTTTGGAAGAAGAGTAGAAATCTTGCGAAAGTCTTTTCTTTGAAAGCTGGGAAAGAAAATGCAATTTGTAAACAGGATAATAAAGTGTAGACATATAGTTTTTACTTACTGGCGGAAAATATTCTGCCAGTAAGTGATGAAAACTCAAAAAACAGGGATTATTATTTGTTATAAAGCACCGTTGTTATTTTACGTTTGTAACAGAAACATTTCTATTTGTTCAAAATGTAGGATAAATTGTGCAAAGTTTTAAAATAATCCCTAAAAAGAAGGCGTTTTTCAGATTTAATTTGTAATTTTGCCCCCGACTAATCAAAACAATGGAAATAAATAAAATTGCTTATTCGTAGGCAAAATTTACATAAAACAACATCAATAATAATTAGTTATGAAACTGAACAACATTCTTTCTAACAACTTCAATGCATCAGAATGGGAAGCCAAGGGTTATGAGCTTCCTAAGTATGACATTTCTGCAGTTGCCAAGAAGACTCATGAGGAGCCTACTTGGGTTCACTTTGGCGCAGGCAACATCTTCCGTGCCTTCCCTGCAGCTATTCTCAACGACGCACTCAATACGGGCAAGTACGACCGTGGTGTCATCGTGGTCGAAAGCTTCGACTACGAGATCATCGACAAGGCTTATCGCCCTTACAATAACCTCTCGCTTCTCGTCAGCCTCCAGAGCAACGGCACCATCGAAAAGAAGGTCATCGCTTCTATCACAGAAAGCCTCAAGGCTGATAAGCAGTTTGGGGAGGATTGGGCTCGCTTGGTTCAGATCTTCCAGGCTCCGAGTCTGCAGATGGTAACTTTCACCATCACCGAAAAAGGATATTCTTTCAATGATGCCGATTTGGCTCGTGGCCTCGATGCAGTCTTCGCCATGGGTAAGCTCACGGCTCTTCTCTACGAGCGTTATAAGGTTGGCAAGTTGCCTGTAACCCTTCAGTCAACAGACAACTGTTCTCACAATGGCGACCATGTAAAGGCTGGCGTCAAGGCTTACGCCGAGCGCTGGGTAAAGGATGGCATTGTTGAGGCTGGATTCCTGGATTACATCAACGACAGCAGCAAGGTAACCTATCCTTGGTCTATGATTGATAAGATTACCCCTCGTCCTCACGAGAAGGTACAGGCGATGCTTGCCGAGGATGGTTTCGAGGACAATGATACCATTATCACCGAAAAGCATACCTTCACCGCTCCTTTCGTGAATGCAGAGGAAGTACAGTATCTCGTTTGCGAGGATACCTATACTAATGGTCGCCCACCATTGGAGTTGGGCGGTGCGCTCTATACCACCCGCAAGACTGTGGACGAGGTGGAGACCATGAAGGTAACCACCTGTCTGAACCCATTGCATACAGCGATGTCTATCTATGGCTGCATGCTCGACTATACTCTGATTTCTGCCGAGATGGCCGATGCCGATCTGCGTTCATTCATCCAGAAGATTGGTTACATCGAGGCAATGCCGGTAGTAACAGACCCAGGCGTATTGAACCCATACGAGTTTATCGGCACCGTTATCAACAAGCGTCTGCCTAACCCATTCATGCCAGATGCTCCTCAGCGCATCGCTACCGATACCAGTCAGAAACTCTCTATTCGCTTCGGTGAGACCATCAAGAAGTATATCGCTCGCGGTCTCGACAAGAGCAATCTCGTGTTGATTCCATTGGTATTGGCAGGTTACGCCCGTTATCTCAAGGCATTGGATGATAATCTGAAGCCATTTGAGCCATCTTCCGACCCATTGTTGGCAGAACTCCAGGCCATCGTGGCTCCTCTTGAGGTAGGCAAGGCAGAACAGGACTATTCCTGCCTGAAGAATCTCTATACCCGCAAGGACGTATTCGGACTCGATCTCTACGAGGCAGGCTTCGGCGAACAGATAGAAGGCATGGTGAAGGAACTCTTTGCTGGCGAGGGTGCAGTAAGAAAGACATTGCATAAGTACGTCTCTGCACGATAATCACTTTTTTTTATTTAACCAATACATCATCATTATATATATGGAAAGAACATGGCGCTGGTTTGGCAAGAAGGACAAGATCACTCTTGCACAGTTGAAACAGATAGGAGTTGAGGGCATCGTTACGGCATTGCACGATGTGCCTCTGGGCGAGGTTTGGACACGCGAGAAGATTCATGAGCTCAAGGAATACATCGAGTCATACGGCATGAAATGGAGCGTGGTCGAGTCCTTGCCTGTGGTTGAAACCTTGAAATACGGCGGTCCGGACCGTGATCAACAGATTGAGGTTTACAAGGAGAGTCTCCGCAACCTGGGTGAGGAAGGCATCAAGTGCATCTGCTACAACTTCATGCCAGTCTTGGACTGGGCACGTACCGATTTGTCTCACGAGAATCCTAACGGAGCCAACAACCTCTATATGAACTGGGGCGAGTTTGCCTACTTCGATATCTACATTCTCCAGCGTGAAGGTGCCCGTGAGGATTGGGCTGAGTTCTCCAAGGAGCACAAGTGGGGCAGAGACCTGGTGGCTGAGGCTGATGAAATCAAGAAGACTTCAACACCAGAGCAGGATCATGCCTTGGTAGAGAACATCATCATCAAGACCCAGGGGTTTGTTTCCGGTAACTTCAGCGAGGGTGACTCGGCTCCTGTACAGAAGTTCCGCGACCTCTTGAAGCTCTATGATGGCATCGACAAGAAGAAGTTGCAGGAGAACATGAAGTACTGGCTGGAGGCCATCATGCCAATCTGTGATGAGTACGATATCAACATGTGTGTTCACCCAGACGATCCTCCTTATCCGGTATTCGGATTGCCAAGAATTATCGGTCGTGCCGAGGATATCCAGTGGATGCTCGATGCTGTGCCAAACAAGCATAACGGTTTGACTTTCTGTGCAGGTTCATTCTCTGCCGGTGAGCACAACGACTGTGTGGCAATGGCTAAGCAGTTTGCTGACCGCACTCACTTCGTTCATCTGCGTTCTTGCTACATCTTCCCTAACGGCAACTTCACAGAGGCTTCCCACCTGGGTGGTCGCGGCCATCTCATTGAACTTTGCCGTATTTTCGAGAAGGCAGAGCAGGAAGGCAAGTGCAATTCCGGTCGTCGTCTGCCAATGCGTGTAGACCACGGTATGACCTTCACAGATGAGCCAGGTGGTGTATTTGATGAGAGCAATCACGGTCACAATGCCGGTTACACCCTCCTGGGCCGCATGTTTGCCATGGGTCAGATTCAGGGTGTCATCGCAACAGTAGATGATGAACTCGGCATCGATTATAAGCAGCCGGGATTCTATGATTAGTTATTAGTGATTAGTTATTAGTGATTAATTCTGATGAAATATAAAAAGGGCTAGCATGCACAAGCGCACGCTAGCCTTTTTGTTTTAGAAATGCTTATTTTTACTTAAATGTTTTAACAAGAAAGTCGCTGACAAGATGCGCCACTTGTTCTTCCTGACTGCCGAAACCATGATCGGCATCCTTCATCATGTGCCATTCACTTTGTTTGTTGAGATAATGGAAACGTTGGCCATAAGTGTATGGGACAATTCGGTCAGCATCACCATGTAGTATACATTCTGGACCTTGATAGTTCTTGGCTGTTTCGTATATTGGCAAGTTTACGGCTGTTCGGATGAAGTTGCATCCTAAAGCCTTGCCATTTCCCATTTCTATCTTTGCCGGAGGATTCTTAGGGTCATATATTTTTCCAAAAGTGTTGCCTCTTAATGCATCGTCACGCAGAACGGCTGCAGGAGCGAGAAGAGCTACAGCAGAAATCGGCTTGATGTCAGGTTCCGGTTTTGCTGCAAGTTGTCCGCTGGTCATGGCCGTCACTACGCCTCCCTGCGAATGCCCGCCCATGGCTATTCTTGTCACCCAAGGCAGTGAGGACGCATAGCGCAAGATAGACTTGGCGTCCTCTATTTCGTTCGGTACCGTCATGTCTTCAAATCTTCCTTCGCTCTTGCCGTGTCCGTTAAAGTCGAAACGGAGTACGGCAATGCCTTTTTTATTGACACTGTCCACGATACAGTCAAATAGTTTACCTTCCTTGTTACCGCCAAATCCATGACATAGAACGAGGAGTGGACATTTTGTGGAGGCATCTGGAGTCTGAATTTTTACGTCAAGCTTTCCGTGATCGCCTTGTACGGTGATAAGTTCGGTTTTTGCATTTGCACTAAGAGCAAACATTGTGCTGATGGTGTAGATGGCAAGAATAATCTTTTTCATTTCTATTTTTTTATTCCGCAACACTATAATTTAATGTTTTTATAAGCACCAGGGCAACAAAAGTTGCTCAGGATTTAGCTATTTCAGAAATTTCACTTATCTTTGTGTTGCCTTTAAAAACAA
>USQD01000136.1 GCA_900556795.1 uncultured Prevotella sp.
TTTTTTCAAGCAGAAGACGGCATACGAGATTCCGAAACGTGACTGGAGTTCAGACGTGTGCTCTTCCGATCTCGTTTGTCTTGCATGTAGACTGTGAGAGGAACATATCGCCATTAGACATATCCTTAAATACTACAGGACGATAGTTCTCTGGATGAATACCTTTTTTCATTTTTTCTTTTTTATTTTTATTGGGTTATTAAAAATAGACGTCATGGGGATGCTTTCGCATCATTTCGTGTCCCTTATCGGGGCATGCCCATTATAGCCTGTTGACAATTTCAGGGTGCAAAATTACACTTTTTTCTTGAATCCACCAAATTTTTCCTCTTCTTTTTAAGAAATATTTTGGAAAAGAGCATAATACGTAGGTTCTAAAGTTATGCCAGGCGATGTTGTCTGTTAGGCGTTGTTGTCCGTTAGGCGTTCCGGCGGATTTGCAATCCGCCGTTAAAAAAGGCTCGACCTCTTTATCGCGGATTTGCAATCCGCAGCCGTAGGCTTTTCATATCCCCAGGTCTTGATGTAGCATTCTCGCTTGAGGCGGATTACAAATCCGCATTAAAGTGGTCGAGCCTTTTTTGTCTGCGGATTTCAAATCCGCAGGAACGCCTAGCGGGCTTGCGTTTCTCCTGCCAACTATGTTTTCGATGGATAAGAAAAAGAAATCCCCATCGCCTCTGTTTGCGTAGAGGACGATGGGGATCAGTATTTTATCTACTTAGGGAATTACTTGATAATCGCTGTACTACCCAACGAGAATGTGAAGTCATCGATGAGGACAGCTGCGCCAGGTTTCTTGGCATTCATGATGACGATGCTATAGGTTCCGTCTGCTGCTATCTCGATTTCCTGTTCTATAAGGATCCACTTTTCATTGCTAACGTTGACATATTGTTTGGTGTATACGTAGTTTTGTGAATCAACAACTCCGTCTTTTACTGCAACGTGTCCTGGACAAACAGAAGCACCTGTTGCTGTTGCTGCTTTAGCATAGAACTTAAGGGTGTATTTGCCTGCCTTGAGTTTCATCTCCTTGTAACCAAGTCGTTTGTTTGCTTTTGGCGAACCTGCCACCTTCACAGAATACTTGCCAGTGTGAGCGTCTTCGCTTTGTGTTAACGTAGCGTTACCAGCTGAAGTTGTATTCCAGTTTGTTGGTTTACCATCTGCCCAAGTCTCGAAGCCGCCATTCTCCCCTGTTGCTACTTCGCCTGGGTTTGGATCTGGTTCTGGGTCAGGAGTAACAGTGCCGCCGCCCTCACCGCTGGTCTTGCCGTTCACGGAGATGAGCTTACCGCCCTGGTTGGTCTCAGGTGTGTTGCCCATGTAGTTGATGAGCTTAGCGCAAACTACGATTTCATCACCTTCCTTCAGCGTCATATCGCCCTCTTTCCACTTTTCGCCACCGAAGTAGTAGATGCGGAAGATATAGAACTGGGTGCTGTTGGTATCATCGGCAATATAAAATGAGCCGTTGCCGAAGCCTGCTGAGAACTGTTCCTTCACGCTCTGAACCTTACCCTTGATGTAGAATTCCTTGTCGGTAACAACTCCCGCCTCCAAAGCAGCTGTATATTTTTGAGCAGCAACGCTATTGAAAGGATTGGCAGCGGTACCATCACCCTTTGCCTCTCCTGCAGTTGGAGTGTCTGGAGTAGTGCCGCCTGCAGTCTTGCCATTCAATGATACAAGGTAAGTCTTGTTGGCTACAGTCTCCGGTGTATTGCCCATATAGTTCATTACTTTGGCGCATACAACAACCTCGTCGCCTTCTTTAAGCTCAGGATCGTTGGTTGTCCACTTCTTGTTGCCCAGATAGAGTGAGCGGAAGATGTAGAACTTTTCGCTGGTCTCATCATCGGCAATATAGAAGGAACCATTACCGAAGTTAGTAGAGAACTGCTCCTTGATACTCACTACCTTACCCTTGATATAGACCTCCTTGTCAGACTCTACGCCAGCCTCCAAGGTCTTGCAGTAATTGATTACAGCCACACTGTTGTATGGGTCAGCTGCGGTACCTGTACCCTTAGCCACACCTTCTGTGGTGCCGCCAGTCTCTGGTTTGGTTGGCATGGTGTAAGGTTCTGGTACATCCTCACAACTGCTGAATGTGAAGGCAGCCATCGCCGCCATCAAAACTGAAAATATATACTTTTTCATATTGTTGTCTTTTTTATTGATGTTACTATATATAATTAAGGTGTAATTTACTTGATGCTGATGAGCTGGTTGCCCTCACCAACCTTTCCGTCTACGGAGATAGAGTAAGCGGCATTACCATTGGTGCTGTCGAGTACAACAGGGGTAAGATCATCTGTGTTGCGGATGATGATCTGCCATACATTATTATATCTAGTGAAGATACCGGTGATGTCGAAAGCACCATCAGGCAGGATGGCATTGGCGAATCTGGCATAACCGGATGTTCTTACTACTACAGTGTTTGAACTGATCCACTGACCTGACTCTGCATCCTTCAGGTTTTGGTTGGTTGTTTCGTCATTAGCTGCCCAAACTGTCTTTCCGTTGGCACTGCTGAACTTCACGCCTTTGATGGTCATCAGCTTGCCTGCATTCTCTTCAAGGTAAGTAGCATCAGTAGCCTTGGTGAGATCAAAAATCTCGGCCTTCACATTGCTAGCATCTGCCTCGTCAAGCAGCTTGAAATGCTTCTGCCAGGTAGGGCGATCCATCTTTCCTACAGATGTAGCACCTGTCTTCAGGTTGGTATAGATACCGCCAATTTTTGCCTGCTTGCCGTAACTTCCAATGTAGAGCCCGTTAAGATCAATGAGAATCTCCTGTCCTACAGGAAGATAGCCATACAGACCGCCTGCGTTTATGTCAACGAGGATAGCACCTGTTTCATCTTGGAGCGCTACCTGCTGATAGAGGTTGCCGCTGATGTCATTGCCTGTAATGTAACCTTTGATCATCATCGGTTTATCAATGAGCTTGTAGCCACCACCATTGATGGTAGTCTTATAATCGCTCTTGAGCTGTGCAATGGAAACCACGTTTTTCTCCCTAAGCAGGTTGTTACCGTATGGCGCAGTAGAAATAACCATATCTGGGTCTGCGTAACCGTCGCCCATACATGATCCAAGCATCAATCCCGTCATTGCCATTAGGGCCATTGCTATGAATTTTATCTTTTTCATTGTCATATTATTTTTAGAATCGGTATCCTATCTGGAACATACCATTGGTACCAAATGCGTAATACTTCTTAGGATTCTTTGAGAACTGATAAATACGAACATTGTTGACCTCTCCGCCTGTGTTGAGCGTATAGCCTGAACGTGAATTCTGTTCGTAGCCACCAGTAACCATCTTCTGGTTGTTGAAGAGGTTGGTAATCATGAGGTTGAAGTTGAGTGAGCCCTTCTTCAATCTTACGCTCTTTCCGATGCTCATATCTATCATCCAACCGCCATGCCCCTTAGCCTGTGCTACAGCCTCTGGCAACCAGCTGTTGCCATCTTCTGTAACTACTGCCGGGAATATCTCTGGATATTTCTGGTGAGCCGACTGACGGTTCTTCAGTACTTTCTCGTAGCGGTAGCTAGGAGAATAAGAGAGGTAGATACGGTCATAGTAGTTGGCATTCACATCGATGAACCATCCGTTCAGATGTGTGCTCAGACCGATGCTTCCCACTGTGAGTGGAGTTCCGCTCTCTCGCATGTCAAGAACGTAAGCCTTGTCTGTGTAAACCTCAGCACTCTTGGAAAGCATATAGTTGGCAGTTACATTGTTGATGTTCTTTGCCTCGCTGATAGAACCCAAGGTATTGAGGTCGAGCCAAGAGGTGAGCTTGAACTTCAAACCAGCCTCCAAACCATAGTATTCCTTCTTCAAGCCGGTCATACTTACGTATGTGAATGAGTTCTCATCATCGTTGTAGAAGTTCTGCCACTCTGTTACATGATCCAGGCGGCTGTAGTAACCGCTCAGGTTGGCATGTAACCATGCATTGCGATACTGATAGCTGAATTCTGAGCTGAAGATACGCTCGTTCTTGAGATTGGTTACGAAATCATTGTTGATCTCTGGTGCAATAAATGCAGTATTAGCCATAGGTGCACGCCATTCGTAGCCAGCGCCAATGCTGAAAGCATGACCTCTGCCTAAGTCTACATTCAGGCTTCCCTTCATGCCGCCATCCAGGAAGTTGGCTGTCTCACTGTTGCCGTAACTATTGTCGGCTGCCATACCATTGCGCATATATCCATGACGCTTCATGCCGGTATAACCGATACGGCCACTCAACATTGCCTTCATGCGGTAGAATTCGCTGGTATAGGTGCTCCAGAGATTCGCCTTGTTTACATCGATACGATAGTCGTAACCGAATTTGTCACCCTCATAGACAAGTTTACCAGTGTTGTTTGGACCAGCTGTGTTAAGGTCATACTGCACACGTGGGTCTGTGATAGGATAATCACCGATAGCATAAGAGTTTATGTTGTGGAATATGGTTCCACCGAGCATATCCTCCATGGTCTGATAATGGCGATTGCTATTGGTGCCAAGCATGAGACCTGTAGTCAAGTTTGACTTCTTGGTCAACTTGGTATTCAAGGTAGATGACAAACTGACATTGAGGTTGTCATTATGCTTTGCCTGCAGATAGTACATGGTTTCCTGACCATTCTTTGCAGCCTGCTGGTTAGAATAGTAGAGACGGTCCCAATCAATCTGTCTGTTCGCCTTGCTTGCCTGCCAGTAGTTCACTGCGTTATTCCAACTCTCCCAGTTATAAGCATTGTTACCGTTCTTGAAGTCGCCCCATACATAGAAGTTAGCCGAAGGCATGTTCTTCCAATAGTCTGGCTGTGGGTTCTCGGCGTTGTTGTAGTTGAGTTTGGTGCTCTTGTACATCGAGTATTTGCCAAACAGTGAGGTAGTGAGCTTCATCTTGTCATTGATGTCCCAATCCCATGTAGCGATAGCAGAAGGTGCAAAGTCGTTCACTACGCGTGAGTTTCTCTTGTGCCCGTTCTGATAACCCCAGTATGGGTTGTAATAGTAGTCGTTGGCAAGCCAGTAAGCCTCATCTGTAGATGCTCCCTGAGTACTTCTTTCGGTAGGGTTACCCCAGGTAGAGAAGCTCAGTGAGTGACCGTTCATCCATTTCTTCTGTACTCCGAAGAAATAGGAGAGAGCATTGTAGAAGGTTCCCTCTACATATCCACGGTTTGCCCAGCGATAGGTCAATCCGGCAGTGATAGCCCAACCTTTCTCATTGAAACCGCTGGCATAGGTGTATAATCCACGAAGTGTGTAGTTGCGGTTGGCAGCAGCCACGCTGGCATACTGACCTTCCTGCATGCTTCCTGCACGGAAATCGTAGTTGTTTGAACCCGCCATACCTGTCATTGAGTAATTGTTGGTTTCAAAAGGTAAAGAAAAGTCTACATTTCTGGAGAAACGGTTCAAACCACCGATATTGGAAAATCTGAACTGTCCCGTCTCCATATCGTTCATGGCTGTTCCATTAATATAGACATCATTGTACTTCTGGTTGAAGGCACGATAGCGGAAACGGACGGGCGAGAACAGGTAACCTGCCTTGCTGGCGTAAACGTTGCTGGTAGAATTGAGAGATCGGAAGAGCGTCGTGTAGGGAAAGAGTGTAGATCTCGGTGGTCGCCGTATCATTAAAAAAAAAAAAA
>USQD01000137.1 GCA_900556795.1 uncultured Prevotella sp.
AAGAAACATCGGCCAAGCAAAGAGCAAACCAACATGGTTTTGCCTTCGCTTGACCGATTGTCATATATTCATTGTTGTATTGAGAGAGAAATTTATTTAATCGGCTCTGCATGGATACAATAGTAACTCTTCAAGGGATTTTCCTTATTCTTTTTCAAGATTAAAGCAACTAAACATCCCTCATAATCAGAGTTCCATTGCGCAGGCGTATAGCCCTTCCAATACATCACAAGGTCTGCATCGGATGACAAAGCCTTGAAACGGTTGCGGTACTTCTCTCTGTTAGAATTATCTACCACAACACCCTTACCATACTGACCATAATACATATCCATCAGATCAACCAACATTCTTTTCTCCTCAGACAGTACAGCCTCATGCTTCTTCATGCTTTCCGGATCCTCAGAATCCAACAGCCCCCCTGATACAATATATTTCAACTCAGAATATGGCTTTTCCGGAAACTCAGGAGAATAACGAGGAGAGACTATCCGGAACCGCTTGCTCCGGTCGAAGATGCAATACAAATCATAGTCTTCATTAGATGGATTCAGCAAGTCAGAAGAACCGAAATCGTAACCCATGAAACCAGTATTATAGATATTGAGATAGATGCCGGAAGAATAAACCACACGTCCACCCTTATAGCCATCAGCAACAATCAATGTTCTATCTTCCTCCGTCATAGAAGTATTACGGCTGATCTGAAAAAGATAAGTGCTAAGGTTGATTGACACAGCATAACAATTGTTCTCATTTCTGAGACTCACTACCCTATCTGGCATTCCCTTACATGACCATACAATGGAATCATAATAATGATAATAAGGGTTAGCTGATGAGTTTTTGTTCAGATAATCTGTCAAATCCAAACTCAAAAGTCTGAATGACTGAAATTTACTATGTCCATCACCCATTCCATGGGCATCCTTAGAATTGGCATATACACACCGAATATAATAACGGCAATCATCCGGTACTTTTTCAGTTTCATTTGGCTTGTCTTCTTCATCACTCTTATCAATAGTATAAGTATTCTGCACATCAATCAGTTCTAATGAAGATAAACGCTGATATACCACCAAGCCAAAAACGGCTTTTTCCTGATTGTCAGCTACTGTCACCGAACCAATCTTCTCCATCACATACAGGTAAGCTTCATCTTCATGAAACTTCACATCCAGGATTTGCATATAATCATCCACCTTACCTGCCTTATTCGTTTTGATGACAATGCCCGTCGCATCATCATACGACCAATTCTGCTTCTTGAAACAGAATGTACGTGTATCTTCATCACGATAATAAGTCATCAACTGATTCTCTGATAAGAATTCATAGACCTTCGGACTATAATCCTTGATGCCTTCACGATAATCAGTTTTTGCAAGTTTACCGTTTTCCTTCATCTGATAGATGCCGACAGGTTGCCAGCCATAACTTACAAGCCACGAATTCAGAACATTCCTATCTATATCACAGACAGAAGCCTTTCCATCTAAGATGCAATACCCATCCTGATTTAAAACAAAAGACTGGTTGAACAGTTCCTTGTCATTCCAAGGAAGGCTGTCCAACTTATCATCATCACTACTACAGCCAGTTAGCATACAGATGCCAACCACCATGAATATCATCCATAAACAACGCTTCATATACTTTCTGTTTTTTTATAATCTGTTCTTTTCTGTATTACCGGCACCCGTACCCTTGTACTTGCTTCTACTTACATTAAACTTATAGCTGAATGAGCACATGAACATTCGGGTATCGGTATATTTTCTGGTATAGATATCGCTGGTACCATATACCAATCTTGTGGAATTGCGCATCGTCGCAAAGAGGTCATTACCCGCCAAAGTGACATTCAGGCGGTCGTGAAGAAAACTTCTACGCAAAGAGACGTCCACTCCTCCTTGTGCCATATAAAGCGGAAGCGCAGAATGGCCCTGCGTGTTCCAACTCATATCAAGATTAAGCGTCCAACCGCATGGTAACGAAAACGCATTATTGAAAGAGCCGATGAATATCGGCTTGCTGTATGCCTTACCACCAATGGTTAGGAACTGCTTTCTCATACCAGCGTCCAACGTAGGATGCCACCATCCTATCGTCGGCGATGCCGTCAGTCCCACGTAACAAACCTGAGTATGATTCAAATTACGAAAGGTGTACATACTGATTAACTCATTGTCATGATACGGTTCTATCACCTGATAGCAAGGGTCTACAAGATAACGCCAGTTGGCAAAAAACTGGAACCATTTATATCCCAGATTAATCCCTATGCCATGTTCGAAGGTTGGCTTGAGCAATGGATTTCCACCCTGATAATAATAGCGACTATTATATTGCACGTTACTACTTAACTGACTATAGGAAGGACGACTCACCGTCACCTTATAAACCATATTCATTTTCACATTCCCGACAGGAAAGGTCAAGGACACATTCGGAAAGAAATGGTCGTACTTACGACTCTGATTGGGTACGAAATAATCCTTATTCTCCTCGCTCCAATAATCACCACCTGTATTATAGTAATTGGAAGAAACATGTTCGTATCTGAGGCCAGCATTCAGTTCTACCTTGTTCAGTCTCAATCCATAAGAAACAAAGGCTGCAAGATTACTTTCCTTCACTTGGTCGTCCGTCTTGCCTGGCAAGTCTGTTCCCTGTTCATCTATCGTATAAAGATTGGCACGGCAACTTTCGGTAAACTCATTACCAATCTTCAGGGTACCTTTCCATACAGGAAAGCTCAGTACCAGTTTAGATGCATGCATCCAACTATCAGCCGTGAAATCAGATTCTATCGTACGAGAATCTCCGCCCTCAATTCCTGTTTCTTCAGAATATTGAGTCTGTCCTGTTTTACGAAGATATATTTCCCCATTCCATTCTATGTTCACCTTTCCTATCTGTCCGGCATAATAAGCCGTAATATCCTGCGTAGGTCGGCTTTTGAAACGACAATACATATCATTTGTATAGCTTTCTGTCTTGGAGCCATTCTTCCAGACATCCATCAGCGAATTCCATCCACCCCGACTATAAGGATTGATGTTCACCTCGTAAGTGGCACCCACGGAATGCCTATCCTTGAAAACATAATTAAAACCAAGACTTCCACTGGTATAGTAACTCTTGTTTTTGATAATCAAGTCTTCGTTGATATTCATGAGCGTCTTGCCGTAGAGTCTGTTATCATTATGCTGATCCTGATAGCCCTGAGACAAACCGCCATACAAATTGGAGAAGATATCCAATCCCCGATAGCGATAATTCAAATCTAGGACTTCACGATGATTGTTTTGATGATTGCGCTGATAGACCTGCCGATAAGTCAATCCTAGTCCTTCTCCCTTCTTTCTTGTCGTCTTGATTCTGATGACAGACTGATAGGTTGCATCGTATTCAGCACCCGGCTCGGTTATCACCTCTACATGTTTGATGTCAGAAGAACTCAATCTATCGAGGTCAATGGTTCCCTTGATTTTCTTGTTATCGATATAAATCAAAGGTTTACCTTTGCCCAAGACTTCTATTTCTCCATTCTTCTGCATCACTCTCGGAAGATGTTTCAAAACATCTTCTGCCGAGCCCATTTTCTCCAAGGATGTACCTTCTACCTGAGCCACCAATCCTTCAGAAGTCATTCTGAAAGGCTGTCGATGGCCTTTCACTACTATTTTCTGCAGGTTCATTGTTGCCTCTTTCAGAGTTATTGTCCCTATCTTACCTATATTAGGTATTGCTTGCCGTAATATAGCCCACACAACTTACTCTAACTATCGCCTTTGTGGCTCCGCAGGGAATCACGAACTGGCCGTTTTCATTCGTCACGCCACCATTTATCAATGAAGAATCACGAACATTCAGCAGGGCTACATTGGCGAAATCTATAGGGCGATTCTTATTGTCGATGATACGGCCTATCATCTTGGTGGGAGTCTTCTGCGTACACTCCACCATGATATTATCCTCCACCTGCGTCATCCTGATGGGATAGAATCCTATCAGCTGCATGATGGCATCGGGAACACTCTGGTTTCTGATGCTCTTGGTTACCCTGAAATCCTCCAGTTCATCATACACAAAGTTGATGGTGTACTTATGCTGGCGGGCGTTCAAATCCTTCAACGCCGCAGAGAACGACACATTATTATATTGTCGGGTGATGCGCTGGGCATAAGACTGCTGAACCCAAAGCAGCAGGAAGAGAAGAAGAAACTCTCTGACAGGCTTGCCGTTAACAGGCATTGGTTTCCAAAAATCTCTCATAAATATATCCTCCTATCTTATTTCACCATCAATGTACCGTCAATATACTCTATCTGTATGCGGTCGAAAGCATTCAAAATCTCCAGGTTCTGCTCCAAAGTCTTCGTTTTGTTCCAGTTGAAGAAGAGACGGATGTGCTGGGCACCGGCATCCACATACTCCACTTTGACATGATAGAAACCGGATAGCTGAGCCAGGATGGTTCCCAATTCAGCATCATCAAACACCTCGGGTTTCATATCAAGAGAATCCTTCTTCTCTGCTGTTGCTGCACGAAGACTGTCATTCGTCAGCGCCTGGGTTGTTGCCAGCTGTTCTGTCGCAGCCTTGTTATCCGCTATCTGATCAGAAGCCGGGAACCCCAACCAACCATTGTGAATCGCAGCCAAGGCTACACCCGAAAGGAAGATGATGCCAACGATGGATGCGGCAATCTTCATCCGGTTGCGATAAGCGCCCTTGGATTTGCCGGCATCCATCGCCAACTTACCCTCGTGATGTGCCTGAACAAACTCCTTCCAAGCCCCATCTACATCCACCTCCTTCGGATTGGCTTTCTTGCCAGCCATTCTCGCCATCGCCAGTTCATGGAAGAACTCCTTCACTTCCTCATCGTCAAGCAGGCGCTCCACCTGCTCGTCGGTATATTTCTCGGGATGCTCCTGCATGTCAAAGAGCATCATCCGCTTTTCTTCTTTACTCATGTTTGTCATTGTCTTGCTCATTTAAATTGTTCCTTAATCCAGTCCATCGCCTTCGAGAGATGGTTGAATACCGTCACCTTGCTCACTCCCACTTCATCAGCCACCTCCTGATAAGATTTCTCCTGAAGATAGCGCAGACGGAAAATAAGTTGCCGGATAGGCGGTTCCAGGTCTTCGATGAGAAGCATCAGCCGGTCGAGTCGCTCGTCGGTCTCTTCCGAGAGAATCACGTCGGCATCATCCAGCAGCAGCTTCGCCACCCTTTCCTTCACGCTCTTATGAGCTATCAGGTTGAGACAGCGGTTGCGTACGCTCCGCATCAAGTAACCATCCTCACTCCCAGGCACCAGAACCACATCATCGGCAAGAATCTGGGCGAATACTTCGCTCACCACATCCTTGCTCTCGTCATCATCCGAAAGAATGCATCTGGCCAGATTGTACATCTTCGCGTAATGCTGACGGAATAACTGTTCTATGTCCTTTTTTCTGTTCATATACTATCTATACAGTTGAGCCAAGCGAAAAACTAAGCAAAACATCAACTTTTTTGTTTTTTCCTTTAAATCCGAATCGAAATCACCAAGAATCTCCCCGGATTTGAATACAAAAGTACACAATCTATCGGAGATAGAAGACAAATGGTAAGGATAAATCGATTTTCAGTTGATTTATTTGTTCATT
>USQD01000138.1 GCA_900556795.1 uncultured Prevotella sp.
ATCTGCAACAAATGATGACATATTGTAACCTTTAAAAATTTATTGCGTGCAAATTTAGCAATAATTTCTCAGATAGACATCGCTTTTTACGAAAATCTTACCTTATTAATGCTATTTAACGTGTTTAGTTGGCTTGTTCGGACAAAAACTTGATTCTGACGAGTCGAATTTCGTCTTCTGTGTAGTCTTCACCCAACTCGTCCTGAGCTGTGTTCAAGTCGTCGGTTTCACTCTCCATGAAATAGTCGTAAATGTCGTCTACATGATCGTCATCTATCACTTCCTCAATGAAATAATCGATATTCAACTTGGTTCCGCTATACACAATTGCCTCTATTTCGTCCAAGAGTACAGAGAAGTCCAAACCCTTTGCCTCGGCTAAATCATCAAGGGCAATCTGTCGGTCGATAGACTGGATGATGAACACCTTGAGCATGGATTTCTTGGCAACGGTTCTCACACGCAATTCCTCAGTCCGTTCGATATCGTTTTCCTCACAATACTTTTTAATCAGGTTATAAAACTCCTTACCGTATCTCTTAGCCTTACCGGCACCCACACCCTGGATATTCTGCAATTCCTGAATATCCTCAGGATACATAGTGGCCATCTGCTCCAGGGAAATATCCTGGAAGATAACGTATGGAGGCAGATGATGCTTCTTGGCAACAGTCTTGCGCAAATCCTTCAGCATACTATACAATACCGGATCGAGCGCACCGGTTACGGCATCATGTGGTTTTTCTACATAATCATCCTTGAACTCCTTATCAGCAACAATCATGAAAGACTGCGGATTGTTGATGAAGCGCTTGCCGGCTGCTGTCAATTTCAGAAGTCCGTAATTCTCTACATCCTTTCTGAGGAAACCGGCTATCAGTGCCTGACGGATGACAGGATTCCACAACTTGGCATCCATATCCTCACCGGAACCGAATTCTTCCAGTTCATCATGCTTATGAGATACGATATCATCCGTACCTCTACCTTTCACGAAATCAATAATATATTCCTGTCGGAAATTCTCCTTCACTGCCTTGACAGCCTTCAGGATAACCACCAGATTATCCATTGCCTCCACCTTTTCTGTAGGATGCAGACAGTTGTCACAGTTATGGCAATTTTCCTCACCGTACTCCTCACCAAAATAATGGAGCAGCATCTTGCGGCGGCAAACGGATGATTCGGCATAGGCAGCAGTTTCCTGCAACAGCTGTCTACCGATATCCTGTTCTGCCACTGGCTTATTCTCCATAAACTTCTCCAACTTCCTCAAGTCCTTTCTGCAATAGAAAGCAATACAGATGCCTTCACCGCCATCACGACCGGCACGTCCTGTCTCCTGATAATAGCCTTCCAGACTCTTTGGAATATCATAGTGAATCACAAAACGCACATCCGGCTTGTCAATACCCATTCCGAAGGCAATGGTGGCAACGATGACATCTATCTTCTCCATCAGGAAATCATCCTGAGTCTGAGAACGGGTAGCAGAGTCAAGACCGGCATGATAAGGTGCAGCCTTGATGTCATTGGCCTTCAAAATCTCAGCCAGCTCCTCAACCTTCTTACGGGAAAGACAATAGATGATACCGCTCTTACCTGGATTCTGACGGATAAACTTGATGATCTGGCGGTCTACATCATTCGTCTTAGGACGTACTTCATAATAGAGATTAGATCTGTTGAACGAGCTTTTGTATTCCAAGGCATTCAGGATGCCCAGATTTTTCTTGATATCCGTGCGCACCTTATCAGTTGCAGTAGCAGTAAGTGCAATAACCGGAGCCTGGCCAATCTCGTTAACAATAGGACGGATACGACGATACTCAGGGCGGAAATCATGTCCCCACTCTGAAATACAATGAGCCTCATCTACAGCATAGAAAGAGATCTTGACACTCTTCAGAAATTCCACATTGTCTTCCTTCGTCAAAGACTCTGGAGCCACATATAGCAACTTTGTTTTTCCCGATAAGATATCATTCTTAACTTTCTCTATCGCAGACTTGTTCAAGGAAGAATTAAGATAATGTGCCACACCATCACTCTCACTCAAACCATTGATCACATCTACCTGGTTCTTCATGAGAGCGATCAATGGAGAGATAACGATAGCTGTGCCTTCCATAATCAGGGAAGGCAATTGATAACACAAGCTCTTGCCACCTCCAGTAGGCATCAACACAAAAATGTCATGGCCTTCCATCAGATTCCTGATGATTGCCTCTTGATCACCTTTAAACGAATCGAAACCAAAATAGTGTTTCAACTGTCCTGTTAGACTAACCTGTTCTGTCATATCCACCTAATATTATTTTCTCTTTTTATGTCTTATGGTAATTAGAAATCAGCTGGGGTAAAATTCCCCAACCGATTTATACAGATTCCATCTGTCCGAGATGAGCCTTTTCCAGCTGCGCCTTGGCATAGTCCAAGGTTACATCAAAAGTCTCCACCTTCTTGGAAGGAACCTCAAACATGGCATCCATCATCACAGCCTCCACGATGGAGCGCAGTCCTCTGGCGCCTAATTTATACTCTACAGCCTTGTCTACCATGTAATCCAAGGTTTCCTCTGAGAAAGACAACTTAATGCCATCCATCTCAAAGAGCTTCATATACTGCTTTACGATAGAATTCTTTGGCTCAACCAAAATCTTACGCAAAGCATCCCTATCCAACGGATTGAGATAGGTAAGTACTGGCAAACGACCGATAATCTCCGGTATCAGACCGAATGACTTCAAGTCCTGAGGCAAGATATACTTCATCAAATCTGCCTTGTCAATCTTTGCCACATTCTGTACCGAATTATATCCTACCACATGTGTGTTGAGGCGCTGGGCAATCTTGCGTTCAATGCCATCAAAAGCACCACCGCAGATAAAGAGGATATTCTTGGTATCTACATGGATATAATCCTGATCAGGATGCTTTCTTCCGCCCTTAGGTGGTACATTCACCATCGTACCCTCCAGGAGTTTGAGAAGTCCCTGCTGTACACCTTCACCACTTACATCACGGGTAATAGAAGGGTTATCACTCTTACGGGCAATCTTATCAATCTCATCAATGAAGACAATACCTCTCTGGGCAGCCTCCACATTATAGTCAGATACCTGCAGCAATCGGGACAGGATACTTTCTACATCCTCACCTACATAACCAGCCTCTGTAAATACAGTAGCATCAACGATGGTAAAAGGAACATCCAGGAGCTTGGCAATGGTACGAGCCAAGAGGGTTTTACCTGTACCCGTACTTCCCACCATAATAATATTACTTTTTTCAATCTCAACACCATCATCGCTGACAGGTTGCTGCAATCTCTTATAATGATTGTATACAGCCACAGCCATACTGCGCTTAGCCTGATCCTGCCCAATAATGTATTCATCCAGATACTCCTTGATGTCCATAGGCTTAGGAACCTCTTTCAATGCGAATTTCGCATCAGCATCATTCTGATGCAAGACTCCAGTAGATTCCACGATATCATAAGCCTGCTGAGCACAGCTTTCACAGATGTAGCCATCTACACCCGTAATCAGCAATTTTACTTCATTTTCGCCTCTTCCACAGAAGCTACATACTTTCTTCTTTGGCATATTATTCTATTACTTACGTATCAACACGTTATCAATCATACCATACTCCTTAGCCTCCTCGGCAGTCATCCAGTAGTTACGGTCGCTGTCTGCATAAACCTTGTCGTATGGAGTATGTGAGTGCTCAGAGATAATGGTATAGAGTTCCTTCTTCATCTTCAGGATTTCGCGAGCCTCGATTTCGATATCAGATGCCTGACCCTGAACACCACCCAATGGCTGGTGAATCATCACACGGCTATGAGGCAAGGCTGAACGTTTGCCCTCCTGACCAGAAACCAGCAATACGGCAGCCATGGATGCAGCCATACCAGTACAGATGGTAGCCACATCACTGGTGATAAACTGCATGGTATCATAGATTCCCAAACCAGCGGTAACACTACCTCCAGGACTGTTGAGATAGATAGAGATATCCTGACTGCTATCTACAGAGTCCAGATAAAGCAACTGTGCCTGAAGAGTATTGGCTGTATAATCATCAATCTCTGTGCCCAGGAAGATGATGCGGTCCATCATCAAACGTGAGAATACATCCATCTGGGTGACATTCAGCTGACGTTCCTCCAAAATATAAGGATTCAAATACTTAGCCTGCGCGTTCATAACGTCGTCAAGCACCATACCATTCATACCAAGATGCTTAGTAGCATATTTTCTAAAATCGTTCATATCTTATTACTTTTTTCTTCAAAATTAGGAACAAAAAACGAGGTTATCGACCTCATTATCTCATTCGGTGGAACAAAGATAATAAAAAAAGTCGATAACCTCGTATTTATTTGAAGTTTTTTTTCAAAAAAATGTTATTCCTGCATCATCTTGTTGAAATCCTCTACAGAAATCTCCTTTTCGTTGAGTTTTACAGCGCCCTTAAGAGCTACTGCCAACTTACGGTCGATAGAGCGGTCTACCAATGCGTCAACAGACTCACCCTTCTTGAGAATCTCGTTTGCATAGTTCTCAATATACTCCTCAGGGATGTTGGTCATACCATACTGAGCGAACTGAGCACGAGCAGCTTCCTTAGCTGTCTCCTTGATATCCTCATCGTTCACCTTGATCTCCTGAGCCTGGATGAGCTGCTCCTTGATGAGGTGCCATGTCAACTCCTTGATGCTCTGCTCGTAGTTCTTCTCTACGAACTCCTCACCCTTATCCTTGTTGTTAGCCAACATGATGCGCTTCAAGAGTGCATCTGGGTATGTCAACTCACCAACCTTCTTCTCGCAGTGCTCACGAACATCGAGGATGAACTTGTAGTCAGAATCGTTAACCAACTGCTCCTGCAAGCCCTCAGCAATCTTAGCACGGAAAGCAGCCTCGTCCTTTACGTCAGTATCCTCACCGAATACCTGCTTGAAGAGCTCCTCGTTAACCTCGTGCTTCTTGAAGCGCTGGATCTCTGTAATCTGGAAGCTGAACTCAGACTCCAGGTCAGCAACAGCCTCACGCTCAATCTTCAAGAGTGAAGAAACCTCAGTATCGTTCTCTGGGTAAGCCTTCTTAGGGTTGAATGTGATTACATCACCAAGCTTAGCATCGTTGAAGAGATTCTTCTGCTCCTCTACCTTGATGTAGCTAGGCATCAGGATAGCGCCCTCTACAGTGATACCACCTTCCTTGGTGTTACCATTCTCGTCGAGCTCACGGATATCACCCTTCAACAGGTCGTTCTCCTCATACTTCTCAGCCTTCTCGTAGCTACCTGCACGCTGAGCGTACATCTCTACCTGCTGGTCGAGGATCTTATCGTCAACCTTGATGTTATAGTAATCTACCTTGTCGCGACCGTTGAGAGTTACCTTGAACTCAGGTGCAACAGCGATATCAAACATAAATGTGAATGTAGTACCATTCTCCAAGTCAGCTGGCTCCTGCTTCTCTGATGGGAGAGGCTCACCGAGCATCTGAATCTTGTTTTCCTGTACATACTTGTAAATCTCCTGGCCTACGATCTTATTGATGGCCTCCAGATCGGAAGAGCGTCGTGTAGGGAAAGAGTGTAGATCTCGGTGGTCGCCGTATCATTAAAAAAAAAAAAA
>USQD01000139.1 GCA_900556795.1 uncultured Prevotella sp.
TTGTTGTATTTTTGCCATAAATTAATAAAATAAGTATTAAAAGCTATATATGAGCGACGAAATTAAAGATAAAAACGAGATAAATGAGGAAAATACGCCTCAGGAACACTCCGACTACAAGCCGGTGAATCGTTTTGATGCTGCTGCCGTACATCACCTCAGCGGAATGTATCAGAACTGGTTCCTCGACTATGCTTCGTATGTAATCCTGGAGCGTGCCGTACCTCATATCGAAGACGGATTAAAACCCGTACAGCGACGTATCCTCCACTCCATGAAACGCATGGATGACGGAAGATACAACAAGGTGGCAAACATCGTAGGACATACGATGCAATTCCACCCTCACGGAGATGCATCCATCGGAGATGCTCTCGTACAGATGGGACAGAAAGACCTGCTCATCGACACACAGGGTAACTGGGGTAACATACTCACCGGAGACCGTGCTGCCGCTCCCCGATACATCGAGGCACGACTCTCTAAATTCGCCCTCGACGTGGTATTCAACCCTAAAACCACAGATTGGCAACTCTCCTACGACGGCAGAAACAAGGAACCTATCACCCTGCCAGCCAAATTCCCGCTACTCCTGGCACAAGGTGCCGAGGGCATCGCCGTGGGTTTGAGCAGCAAGGTATTGCCACATAACTTCAACGACCTCTGCGATGCTGCTATCCACTACCTTAAGGGTGAACCATTCAATATCTACCCCGATTTCCCTACAGGAGGTGCCATAGACGTAAGTAAATACAACGACGGTCAGAGAGGTGGCGTATTGAAGGTAAGAGCCAAGATTGACAAACTCGACAACAAAACACTCGTCATCAGCGAAATACCATACAGCAAAACCACGGTAAGCCTCATCGAAAGCATTACCAAGGCAGTAGAAAAGGGAAAAATCAAGGCTCGTAAGATAGAAGACGTCACATCGGCGAATGTAGAAATCCTCGTACATCTTACTCCTGGTACTTCTTCGGATAAGACGATGGATGCACTCTATGCCTTCAGCGATTGCGAAATCAACATTTCGCCCAACTGCTGCGTCATAGAGGACAACAAACCAAAGTTCCTCACCGTGAGCGATGTGCTCAGACATAGCGTTGACCGCACAATGGGATTGCTCCGCCGCGAACTGATGATTCGCAAGGGCGAACTGGAAGAGCAGCTCTTCTTCTCTTCGCTTGAACGCATCTTCATCGAGGAACGCATCTACAAGGAGCGCAAATTCGAGCAGAGCAAGAGTCAGGATGAGGTAGTGGCATTCATCAATTCCAAACTGGAGCCTTTCAAGGACCAGATCTTCACTGCAGAGGTTGATGGCAAGGGAAATGTGGAATACTCCTTCCACCGTGACATCACAAGGGAAGACATCCTCAAACTCCTGGAAATCAAAATGCAGCGCATTCTGAAATACAATAAGGATAAGGCAGATGAACTCCTGATGAAGATCAAGGCTGAATTGGCGGAAATAGAAAACGACCTCGCTCACATGACCGATGTCACCATCAACTGGTTTGAGTATCTCAAGGGCAAGTACGGAAAGATGCATCCAAGAAAAACCGAAATCAGGAACTTCGATACCATCGAGGTAACCAAGGTGGTGGAAGCCAACCAGAAACTCTACATCAACCGACAGGAAGGTTTCGTAGGTACAGGATTGAAGAAGGATGAATTCGTATGCAACTGCTCTGACCTCGACGACATCATCATCTTCTACAAGGATGGAAAATTCAAGGTAACCAAGGTTGCCGACAAGATATTCGTGGGTAAGAACATCCTCCACGTGCAGGTGTTCAAGAAGAACGACAAGCGAACCATCTACAACTGCGTATATCGCGACGGCAAGCAGGGCGATTACTTCATCAAGCGATTCAACGTAACCGCTATGACGCGCGACAAGTTCTACGATATCACCCAGGGAACTCCGGGAAGCCGCATCATCTACTTCACCGCCAACCCTAATGGTGAGGCAGAAATCATCAAGGTGACGATGGAACCGGATCTGAGCAAGAAACGCCAGAGCATCTTCCTGGAGAAAGATTTCTCTGAAATCCTTATCAAGGGACGTGCTGCCAAGGGCAACCTGCTCACCAAGCGCACCATCCGCCGCATCGGATTGAAGAGCCACGGACACAGCACCCTGGGAGGAAGAAAGGTATGGTTCGACCCTGATGTAAACCGCATCAATTATGATGAGAACGGCAGATTCCTGGGAGAATTCAACGATGATGACTCAATCCTGGTAGCACTAGACAATGGCGAATTCTACATCACCAACTTCGATGTGAACAACCATTACGAAGACAACATTCTGAGATTGGAGAAATGGGACGAGCACAAGATATGGACAGCCATCCTTTATGATGCTGACAACCAAGGTTATCCATACATCAAGCGCTTCACGATGGATGCCACCAAGCGCCATCAGAATTTCATGGGTGAGAACCCTAACTGCAAGCTCATTCTGCTCACCGACACCCCATTCCCTCGCATCAAGGTCACCTATGGCGGTGTGGATGCCATTCGCCCTGCCGAGGAAATCGATGCCGAGCAATTCATCGCACAGAAGAGTTTCAAGGCAAAGGGTAAGCGCCTGACGACATTCAAGTTGGAAAGCGTCGAAGAACTGGAACCGACAAGATTCCCGGACCCATCAGCCAATGATGATTCCGATGATGACTCATCAAATGATGACCCTAATACTTCTTCATCAGAAACCTCAAAAGAGAATCTTGACCCTGATGCCGGCAAAAGCGAACAGCAGGTAATCGATGAGTTAACCGGTCAAACCAACCTCTTTTCAGAAAAGGACTTCGAAGAAAATCAAAAAGACAAAGACTGGTTATCAAGACAATAAAAGAATTCGAAAAGTTTTCGATATATAAATTTTAGAAGGGAGCTTAAAGCATCAATTGCCTTAAGCTCCCCCTTTTTATCTATAGATGATTATATGCGTAGCATTGCTGTATATTTTTACTTCTTATACCCCTTCAGCTTCTCTAGGCAGTAAGCCTTGAAATCAGCCCAGTGATAATAAGGCGCCACATCGCTCTTGATAGGAAGCGTAGCCTCATCCTCGCAAAGCAAGACCTTCACCAGTACATCATTCGCCTTGTTGCGATAGAACACAAACTGAAGGTTAGTAGCCATCGGAGTAATCTTATAATCAAACCACTGGCTAGCCACCTTCTCCGGGTCCTTGATTTCCTCGCCATATCCATTCAGGTTCAGAAGGCAAGTGAGCGGAGTAACCATCGTATCATGACCATATCGCAAGGTAGCACCTGGATGCTGGAGAGCAATACAGCTATCAGCCTTCTGGATAATATCCATCAAGAGATTGCGCTGCGAGAACGGCTGCACATTTCCCGTATAAGGCGAATTGCCGTAAGCCATCTGCCACCAGATGTTGGCATTCAGCCAGTTCTGATACAGTTCCTCCTCTGTAAAGAGATCGTAGAGCGAAACCTTGCCCCTCAATTCCGTGCCCTGGATAGAGCTCGCCATCTCATAGAGTTTTCTGTTCAAGTCGCTCTGGTTGATGTTCTGCTTCACCCAGGCAGGATCGTTGAAAAGCTCCTTCATCAGGCGACTGCAGTTAATGTGCTTCTGAGCAAACTCCTGCTGCGCCACCTTGATACCCACGCTATTCTTCAGGCTATCCAGGTATCTGTCGCCCTGGTTCATATAATACATATCATGCTCGCTGGCATCGTGGAAGATATGAAGCTTAGGATTCATGCGGAGCATCTGCTGCAAACCGTTCTCCATAGAGAGGATGCATCGGATTACCAATGTGCTTCGAGCTTCGATATTCGTATTACCGGCAAAAATCTCAGGGAATCGCTCCATCATTCTTCTGGTGATACCCTGATGCTGGAGAGCTCCGAGCGGAGTCAGTTCGCCATCGCGCCCCTTCGCCTCCTCACGAATCATCTTCACCTTAGCCAGGGTTTCCTCGCCCTTGGCAGTCAGTTTCCCCTCCTGCTTTGCCTTCAACAGAGAGAAATAAGGTACATCATACGCCTTATTGCCAATCATAAAACGGGAGCCATGACGACCATAATGGCTCAGATAGAAAGGCTTATACCCCTTGGGCGCAGGAGTCAACTGCTTCTGAGGTCCGCGATAAGCCACATAATTACTACCTGAGAGCGTAATGTCTCTCTTAAAATCCTCCTGAGGAGTCTGTGCAGTCATAGGCATCGCAAGAGCAAGAGATGCCCACAATAATAGATTCTTTGTGTTCATTGTTATTACATTTTTATTTTATCAGTTATTTTAAGATTCATCTGTTATTTCCCCCTTACCAGTTCATCAAGTTCTTCAGGAATGGCAACAATTCCTTTGCCATTTTCTGATGCTGCAACTTGCTAGGATGCCAGCTGGCACCATATCCTAAGTCACCTCTCTGGAAAGAAAAGTCGAAGCGATAAATCTCCTTATCACCCTGCTTCTTCACCTTCTTTATCTTACCCTTTTTATCCACTACCGTTTTATTTGCCAAGGTGAAGCCACTCTTGTGGGCATCTGCGCAGATTCTGTCAAGTGCAGCTCTCTGCTCACTACTCTCCTTCTCTCCGAGCATTGGACCTGTCAGGAGCACAATCTTGGCATCAGGATATTTACTTCTCACGGTAGTAAGGAACATGCGGTAATTCTTCTCATAAAGCTGAATATCATAATTATCCGTAGAAAGATCATTGGTACCTAGGTTGATGCAAACCAGTTGCGGTTGATACTTGGCAAAATCCCATTTCTCATCGTGCTTATTAAATAAGGTATATTCATACTGCCAAGGCATATTCTCCGCGGAACCCGTCTTAGGACCATCATAGTTGCGATATACACCGATACCACTGCGGGAAATCGAAGTATGCTGCGCCTTCAAGCTATCACTCACGATATTGGCATAAGTCAGCCAATGATTCTCCGTTTCATCCTCAAAAGGATCACTCATTCCAATGCTCTCCACTCCATATCCGCAAGTGATGGAATTACCAATGAACTCAATCTTTCTATCAGATAAAGCTGGAGCCTCAACGAGCTTACACCCCTTATCCAACACAAATCCACGGAACTCAGGGTTGCGGAATAATCCCTCAATTACATACATCACCTTCACATGATGCACCCCCTTTGGCAAGGCAGTGGCCAGTGTAACCACCGAATCACGCTCTGCATTGAATCCAACCTTAAAAGGTTCACTGCCATCAACTTGTGCCATGAAATAACCCGTCATCGGACGGCACATCATCTTCAAGGAAGACCCCTGAAAGTTTGCTTCTATGGTAGTACCAGGGAAATTAAAACTGGCCACATCCGGATTCTTTCCGAAGCTTACACGTCCCATGTATTGAATCATAGGATGAGATGCCTTCACCACCTCTCCCTCAACAGGAAGAGTAGTAGAAGTCTTTCCATTACCAGCAAAGGCAGCAGCGCTCAGCATTGTTACCATCAATAACAAATTCATTTTTTTCATCATGATTATTTTTAGTTTGCCTGCAAAAGTACCATTATTTCTTGTAAAAAACGAACAAAACAGCTTTTTTCTGCTTATTTCTTCTTTTTATTCAAATATTTATTGTATCTTTGCACTCACAAATGCGCTTGTGGCGAAATTGGTAGACGCGCTA
>USQD01000140.1 GCA_900556795.1 uncultured Prevotella sp.
ATCTTTGTAGCATTAAAACAACAATTAAAATTATAAATGAACACAATTAAGCAACTCGTAGAGACAATTAAAGAAGGTATACAAGAGAAAAAAGGTCAAGATATCGTAATCGCAGACCTCAGTGAAATAGATGGCAGCATTGCCAAATACTTCATCATCTGTCAAGGAGGCTCCCCTACCCAGGTAGAAGCCATCGCAGAATCAGTGGGCGACATCTGCCGCAAGAACATGGGCGAAAAGCCAGTCAACGTGGCAGGTCTCGGCAACGACCAGTGGGTAGCTATGGACTTTGTGGACGTAATGGTTCACATCTTCCAGCCAGAGGTAAGAGCCTACTACGATCTGGAGCATCTTTGGGCAGATGCCAAGCTTACCCATGTGCCAAACCTTGACTAAGGGAATAGGCATTACGGATAAAGGTAAAGGTTAAGGTAAAGGATAGGCAAGGATAAAGATATACATTATTATAATAATAAGCATATTAATATATGGAACAAAGCAACAACTTCAACAATCAAGGCGGAGGCAAAGGGCCTAAGATGCCTAGATTTAACATGAACTGGCTTTACACCATTATTCTCATTGCTCTGATAGCTTTGTTTTTTAGTGGTGGTGGTGATGCTCTAGGCGGAAGTGATGCCAAAGAAGCAACATACACGGAATTCAAGCAGTATGTTGACAAAGGCTATGTACTGAGCGTAGTGGCAAACAAAACTGAAAATACGCTTAAAATATACATCAACCCAAAATATACGCGCGATGTATATAAGATGAGCGCGCAGAACGTGGGACCAAACCCATATGTAAAGGTACAATTCGGTTCTGTAGATGAAGTAGACCGCTATGGCAACCAGATGGTCAAGGAGAAGAAGATCCGTTCCTTCAGCTATGACAACAAGAAGGACAATGACTTCTGGAGCCTGATTATCAGCCTGGCTCCACTGCTTCTCTTCTTCCTCTTCATCTATTGGATGTCGGGCAGAATGGGCAGCGGTATGAGCAATATGGGCGGCGGCATCTTCAACGTTGGAAAGAGTAAGGCAAAGATGTATGAGAAGGGAAATGCCATCGGCATCACCTTCAAGGACGTTGCAGGACAGGAAGGTGCCAAGCAGGAGGTACAGGAAATCGTTGACTTCCTCAAGAACCCTAAGAAATATACCGACCTGGGAGGTAAGATTCCAAAGGGCGCCCTGCTTGTGGGTCCTCCGGGAACCGGTAAGACCCTTCTGGCAAAGGCTGTAGCCGGTGAGGCAGGCGTACCATTCTTCTCTATGAGCGGTTCCGACTTCGTAGAAATGTTCGTTGGTGTGGGTGCATCTCGTGTCCGCGACCTCTTCCGCCAGGCTAAGGAGAAGTCACCTAGCATCATCTTCATCGATGAGATTGATGCCGTGGGCCGAGCCAGAAGCAAGAACCCAGCCATGGGCGGCAACGATGAGCGCGAGAACACGCTGAACGCCCTTCTCACCGAGATGGACGGATTCGGCACCAATAGCGGTGTCATCATCCTGGCCGCCACCAACCGTGTAGACATGCTCGACAGCGCTCTGCTCCGTGCGGGCCGTTTCGACAGAGAAATCCACGTAGATCTCCCTGGCTTGAACGAGCGAAAGGCAATCTTCCTGGTTCACCTCAAGCCTATCAAGATAGACGAGACCGTGGATGTAGACCTCTTGGCACGTCAGACTCCAGGCTTCTCAGGTGCTGACATCGCCAACGTATGCAACGAGGCAGCTCTTATCGCAGCACGCCACGACAAGAAGGCTGTCTGCAAACAGGATTTCCTCGATGCAGTAGACCGTATCGTAGGCGGACTGGAGAAGAAAACCAAGGTGATGACAGCCGACGAGAAACGCAGTATCGCCCTCCATGAGGCTGGCCATGCCACCATCTCATGGTTCTGCCAGTATGCCAATCCTCTGATCAAGGTTACCATAGTCCCTCGCGGACAGGCACTAGGTGCAGCCTGGTATCTCCCAGAGGAGCGCCAGATTACCACCAAGGAGCAGATGCTCGATGAGATGTGTTCACTGATGGGTGGACGTGCTGCCGAGGAGCTCTTCACAGGCCACATTTCTTCAGGAGCGATGAACGACCTGGAGCGTGCCACCAAGAGTGCATACGGCATGGTAGCCTATCTAGGTATGAGCAAGACATTGCCGAATATCTGCTATTACAACCAGAACGAGTATTCATTCCAGCGTCCATACTCAGAGACAACAGCCCGCGAGATAGACGAAGAGGTACTCAAGATGGTAAACGAGCAGTATACCCGTGCCAAGAATATTCTGATGGAACACAAGGAAGGTCACAATGCCCTCGCTGAACTGCTGATCCAGAAGGAGGTAATCATGGCAGAAGACGTGGAGCATATCTTCGGAAAGCGCCCATGGTTGAGCAGATCTCAGGAAATCTTGGAAGACGAGCAGCCTAAGATTGACGAAGCAGTAAAGGAACTGCCGGAGGTACAGGCTGCCATCAAGGAGCACGAAGCGGCAAAGAAGAACGCAGAAGATTCAGAAAAGGAAACTCCAGCCAACGAAAGCAACGAGGAGAATCCTAACGAGAATAACAACGGGAAAAATAACGAATAATAATCAGAACCATGACTGACAAACAGAAAAATCTAGTGATAAGATCCATTACAGGCGTACTCTTCGTTGCCTGCATGGTTTCTTGCTTCCTGAATCCTAGAGCGATGGTATTTCTCTTCGCCCTCATTACAGGACTGAGCGTTTGGGAGTATTGCGGACTGGTAAATGCAAAGGAAGACGTAACCGTCAACCGATTCATCACCACCGTGGCAGGCGTTTATCTCTTTCTTGCCGTAGCAGGCTTTCGTACCGGCATCGTGACAAACTTCATCGTGTTCGTGCCATACCTGCTTACCATCGTGTATCTCTTCATTGCAGAGCTTTACACGGGCAACAAGGATGCCATCAACGACTGGGCCTACACCATGCTTTCGCAGATGTATATCGCCCTGCCTTTCTCGATGATCAACGTATTGGCATTTGAGACATCCACCTTCGATGGACAGATACATTATGACATGCTCTTGCCTTTGAGCATCTTCATCTTCCTCTGGACCAACGACACGGGTGCCTACTGCAGCGGTTCGCTCTTCGGCAAGCACAAGCTGTTTCCACGCATCAGCCCAGCCAAGAGCTGGGAAGGCAGCATCGGAGGCGGCATCTTCGTCATCATCGCAGCCATCATCATCGGCTATCTGGCAAACGACGGAGCAGCTCATCGCCTGAGCATTCAAGAATGGGTAGGTCTGGGACTGGTAGTTACATTCTTCGGCACCTGGGGCGATTTGGTAGAGAGTCTCTTCAAGCGTACCCTCGGAGTGAAAGACAGCGGCACCATCCTTCCTGGACATGGTGGCATGCTAGACCGTTTCGATTCCTCCCTCATGGCTATCCCTGCAGCCGTAATCTATCTCTATACCTTGCAGCTTTTCGGATAAGCTTTTTTGAAACAAAAGATTTCGATATAAAAGACAAAAAAAATCCAAGCTAGACTCGTTCTAACTTGGATTTTTTTCTATCAATTATTCAGCTTCATCCTTCTGCGTCTAGCTGAGTTGTTCTGCAGCCTGTTTAGCACGCTTAGCCTCTTCCTCAGCCAACTTTTTTGCTTCCTCAGCTCTCTTTCTGGCAGCCTCAGCAGCCGCCTCTGCCTCAGCTCTTTCCCTGGCAAGGCGAAGAAGTCGCTCTCTCCGCTTTACCAACAAGCCATGCATGATGGTTGCAGCTTCGTCCGGTGCCATCAGATTACCCAGACGTTCGCGCACCACCTGGTATTCTGCCAGCATACGTTTCCTACCCTCCATGCCTGGCAACAGCTGATAAAGCTGGTCGGCAATGGCATCCACTTTGAAACGATCGGCAAACATCTCCTGCACTACTTCCTTATCGGCTATCAGATTAACCAGCGAGATGTGCTTGCACGACATGATATGATCGAATGCAAAGCGGACAAGACGTGGCAATGGAGTCTCGTAACAAACCACCTGTGGCACGTTGAAGAGTGCTGTTTCCAGCGTAGCCGTACCACTCGTTACCAAGGCAGCCGTAGAATGAGAAAGTAGCTGATAGGTCTTATTGCGCACCATCCTGACAGGCGTACCCTTGACAAACTGCTCATAATACTTATCCTCGATGGAAGGTGCACCGGCCAGAACCATCTGGAAATCCTCAAACCTCTCAGCCACCTCAATCATGGCAGGCAGATTATCCTTGATTTCCTGCAATCTACTACCCGCCAGCAAAGCCAGAATAGGTCTATGCGTATCGAGCTGATTTTCGGTACAGAACTCCTCAAACGACTGCTGGTATCCGGCACGGAATTCATTCACCTCCTGCGCAGTAGGATTACCTACATAATGTATCGGATAGTGATGCTTTTTCTCATAGAAAGGCACCTCAAAGGGCAGGATGGAGAACATCTCGGCAATGTCTCTCCGAATGCTACGGATTCGCCACTCTTTCCAGGCCCATATCTTAGGAGAAATATAATAATAAGCCGGGATATTCGTCTTCTTTTTCAGGAACTTAGCGATATTAAGATTAAAGCCGGGATAATCCACAAGGATAACCACATCCGGTTTCCATTTCACGATATCTTCCTTACACATCTTCATGTTGGAAAAGATGGTACGAAGATGCAACAGGACGGGCACGAAACCCATATAAGCCAGTTCCTTATAATGCTTCACACGAGTACCTCCCTCAGCAGCCATCAAATCGCCACCGAAGAATCGGAACTCAGCAAATTCATCCACTTTTTTCAGTGAGCGCATCAATCTGCTGGCATGCAGGTCACCACTCGCCTCACCTACTATCAAATAATACTTCATAACTCAAACTTCTTGATCCAATCATAATCCGTGACATCAATCTTAGTTGGCGTAATGGCAATATATCCATTGTTCACAGCCCACTGATCGGTATCCGTAGCTTCTGGTTCGTCATTGCGGTATTCTCCCACCATCCAATAGTAATCATATCCGTGGGGATGCGTACGGTGAACCACCTCATTAATCCAGGAACCATGCGTCATACGGCAAGCCTTGAAGTCCTTGAAAGGAGGCATGGCGGGGAAGTTAACGTTCAGGCAGGTATACTTTGGCAATCCCTTCTGCAACACCATCTTAACCACCTTCAGAACACCGTCACGCAAAGGTGTTAAGTCAGCATTCTCATCATAGTTGCAACTGCTGAAGGCGATACTTGGAATATGCTGCATACAACCCTCTTTCGCTACACCCATCGTGCCGGAATAATGATTATTGACACTCGAATTATCACCATGATTGATACCACCGATGACGAGATCTGGTCTACGACCATCAAGCAACTGATCCAAAGCTAGTTTCACGCAGTCGACCGGTGTTCCGCTACACGACCACACCTCCACATCATCCCCCATGTTATGACGTCGCTTGAGGCGCAGGGGAGTAGTAGCCGAAAAGGCACAGGCAAATCCAGAACGGGCACTTTCCGGAGCCACAACTAAGAGTTCACACCAGTCCTTCAAGAAGCTGACCAGTGTCTTGATTCCATTGGCATGATAGCCATCATCATTCGAAATTAATACTAACGGTTTCTTATTTTCCATAAAAATATC
>USQD01000141.1 GCA_900556795.1 uncultured Prevotella sp.
ATCGTTTGTATAGAAGATTTAACATATCTTTCTTGCTTGGTTGAGATTAGAACATAAAAAAGATTAAAAAAGATGGCTTCTATCATCTTTTTGCTTATCTTTGCCCTCGTAAGCGTTTTTAACTTAATAAATGGAGGGCTTATTATGAATGTAAATACAGGTATCAAGCAAGCTGTGATTTTAGCCATAGGCATTATCGTGCTTGGATTTTGTGTCAAGTCTGGACTTGAAAGTGTGATTAGCAAAGAGCGAAAGGTGGTAGTAAAGGGACTTGCCGAAAAGGAGGTGGAGGCGGATAAGGTGACATGGCCTATCGTTTCCAAGGAAATAGGCAACGACCTGCCTGAACTCTATCAAAAAATCAACGCCACCACGAGAACCATCAGAAACTTCCTGCTGGCAAATGGCGTGAAGGCGAGCGAAATCAATGTCAATGCACCTGTGGTCATCGACCTCAATGCTGAGCGATATGGCGAAAACCGCCAGGGCTATCGTTATAACATCACGTCGATTATCACCGTTACTTCGCATAACGTGAAACTGGTTCGCGGCATCATCGCCCGTCAGGGTGACCTCCTCCAGAAGGGCGTCGCTATCGTGGATGGTGGCTACGAGAATCCGGTGAAGTATGAATATGTTGCTTTCCGACAGATGAAACCTAAGATGATGCAGGAGGCAATAGAGAATGCAGAGAAGACTGCTGCACAGTTTGCCGAAAACAGCAAGAGTAAGATTGACAAAATCATGAATGCCGACCAGGGACAGTTCTCGATAGAGGATAGAGATTCCAACACTCCTTATATAAAAAAGGTAAGGGTGGTGACCACGGTTACCTATTCCTTGAAAGACTAGTTCCTTGAAAGACTAGTAAAAATCTAGTAATCGGAAAAATCTAGTAATTATATATATCAATGTACGAAATGAAAAAAATGATTTGCATGGTGATGACTGTTGCATCACTAACCTACACAACCCAGACAATGGCGCAGTCGCCGGGATTGCAGAAGAAGGTGAATACTTACTTTCTGCAGTCGCTGAAAGCGCAGCAGAAAGCTTTGGAGAAGGAGGGCAAGGCTGAATTTGCCCAAAACGCTCCGCTTGAAACCAAGTTGCAGCAAGCGATAGACGGCAAGGACATAGCCAGCTATCAGAAGATGGTGTGGAGTGCGTGGTGCGATGCCAACAGGAATTTGCAGGAGGAGAAACTCATTGAACCTGAAGATTTGAAGTTGGCAAAGAACAGCTCCTGGAATTTGCCTCAGTGCCTGGAGCCAAATGCCGTGATGCCTTATTATTATGGCAAGAAGGGCGTGGCTGCCGACGGTAAGTTCCCGCTCTTCCTATATGTCCACGGATCGGGTCCTAAGGACCATGAGTGGTCTAATGGCATCAAGCTCGGACTGAGCTTCCAGGATTCTCCTTCCATCTATTTCATCCCTCAGATTCCAAACGAGGGTGAATACTATCGCTGGTGGCATCTGTCTAAGCAGTATGCTTTCGAAAAACTGATTCGTCAGAACCTGGTGAATGGAGAGGTGGATGCCAACCGTCTCTATGTGTTCGGTATCAGCGAGGGTGGATATGGCAGTCAGCGACTGGCATCATTCTATGCAGATTATTGGGCAGCAGCTGGTCCGATGGCTGGTGGCGAACCGCTGAAGAATGCGCCTGTAGAGAACTGTGCCAACATCGGTTTCTCGTTCCTCACGGGTGCTGATGATACCGGTTTCTATCGCAACGATCTTACCTGGTACACTCAGGTGGCATTCGATTCTGCACAGCTCGCCCGTCCGCTGGCAGTGGATAAGACGCCTATCTTCCGTCATCGCATCCAGCTCTTGCCGGGTATGCAGCATCACATCACCTATGGTCTGACTACTCCTTGGCTCAAGCAGTTTGTTCGCAATCCATATCCTAAGACCGTACTTTGGGAGGATTTCGAGATGGATGGAAGACATCGTTCCGGTTTCTACAACCTGCAGGTGCTGGCTCGTCCATCAGAGCAGAGAACTTACTATGAGATGGATATCGACAAGAACGTGGTTTCCATCAAGGTGAGCAATGTGGATTATACCACTATCTTGAAGGATAAGCAGTGGGGCATTGATCTGAAGTTCAACCGCAGCTATTCCGTAGCTACAGGTGGAAGGCTGAGAGTTTATCTCAACGACCAGTTGGTTAACCTCAATGAGCCTGTAACCATCATGGTAAATGGCAAGCAGGTATTCCACGGTATTGCCAAGGCTGATTTGCAGGCAATGGTGAATAGTTGTGCGGAATACTTCGACCCATGCCGCGTATATCCTGTTGCTATCGATTTGGCTTATTAATTTAAAAAAAATGAAGAAAAACGTTTGTCTATATGCCATGATGGCTTTAGCCGTTATGGGATGTTCGCAAAACAACAAGAAACAGGAAGGCATCTCAAAGGGGCTGCCTTCTCGTGTTGAGTCTGAGAGTAAGGCTGAGAAGGTTGGTCAGTCAGTAGCTGGCAGTAGTAATCAGTCTGCTTCTGCTGGAAAGGTACAGGTGCTTACAGCTTCCGATTTCAGGAAGAAGATTATGGATTACGAGTCTCATCCCGAAGAGTGGGTGTTTGCAGGCTTCCGTCCTGCCATTATCGATTTCTATGCCACCTGGTGTGGACCTTGCAAGATGATGGCTCCCATGGTAGAATCTCTTGCCGGAAAATATGCCGGCAAGATAGATTTCTATAAGGTGGATATCGACCAGGAACCCGAACTGGCTTCCGTCTTCGGCATCCGCAGTATCCCTACCTTCCTCTTCATCCCGATGAAGGGCAATCCCACTATGCAGATGGGCGCTATGCAGAAGGAAGATTTCGAGGAGATTATCGGGAAAATGATGGGGAAGTGATAAATGGTGATTTACTGCATACTTATAAGTAGGTATTTCTTGGCAAATACCTAGTTTTGATGATGCCCGAAATTTGGTGGTTTATCAGATAATACCTAAATTTGCACTCGGAAAAAATGTTTAATGTAATAAAAAGTATTATAGTAGTATGATTATCGAAAATGTTCATGCAAGAGAAATCTTGGATTCTCGTGGCAACCCTACTGTAGAGGTTGAAGTTTCTTTGAAGTCAGGTGTCGTAGGTCGTGCATCGGTTCCTTCTGGTGCATCCACTGGTGAGAACGAGGCGCTGGAACTTCGTGATGGCGACAAGAACCGCTATGGCGGCAAGGGAGTCTTGAAGGCAGTAGAAAACGTGAATCAGGTAATTGCTCCTGCTTTGGTTGGCTTCTCTGCCTTGGAGCAGCGTGCCATCGATTATAAGATGTTGGAACTCGACGGTACCAAGACCAAGTCAAACCTGGGTGCCAATGCCATCCTCGGTGTTTCTCTGGCTGTGGCTCATGCTGCTGCTGAGTATCTCCATATCCCATTGTATCGTTACATCGGCGGTTGCAATACTTACATCCTTCCTGTTCCTATGATGAACATCATCAATGGTGGTGCTCACTCTGATGCGCCTATCGCTTTCCAGGAGTTCATGATCCGTCCTGTGGGTGCTCCTTCCGAGAAGGAGGCTATCCGTATGGGTGCTGAGGTGTTCCATGCTTTGGCTAAGCTCCTGAAGAGCCGCGGTCTTTCTACTGCCGTAGGTGATGAGGGCGGTTTTGCTCCTGCACTCGATGGTATAGAGGATGCGCTCGACAGCATCTGCCAGGCTATCAAGGATGCCGGTTATGAGCCAGGAAAGGATGTGAAGATTGCCATGGACTGTGCTGCCAGCGAGTTTGCCGTTCAGGAGAATGGTGAGTGGTTCTACGATTATCGCCAGTTGAAGGATGGTAAGAAGAAGGATCCTAATGGTAAAAAACTGACTGCTGCTGAGCAGATCAAGTTCCTGGAGGAGCTGATTACCAAATATCCTATCGATTCTATTGAGGATGGTCTTGATGAGAACGATTGGGACAACTGGGTGAAGTTGACTGCTGCCATCGGTGACCGCTGCCAGTTGGTAGGTGACGACCTCTTTGTAACCAACGTGAAGTTCCTGGAGAAGGGTATCAAGATGGGTGCAGCCAACTCTATCCTCATCAAGGTGAACCAGATTGGTTCTCTTACTGAGACTTTGGATGCTATCGAGATGGCTCATCGCCATGGTTACACCACCGTTACTTCCCATCGTTCTGGTGAAACCGAGGATACTACAATTGCTGATATTGCCGTAGCAACCAACTCTGGTCAGATTAAGACAGGTTCTATGAGTCGTACTGACCGTATGGCTAAGTACAACCAGCTTATCCGCATTGAAGAGCAGTTGGGCAATAATGCAGCTTATGGTTATAAGAAGTTGAAATAAAACAATTTCACCATGACTATACACATAATATAGAATAGATCAGATACGAAATAGATGGGCATGGATGACCGTGAGGGTTGTCCATGCTTTTTTATCTTCTATGATGTATCTGCATCTTCACATACTTTACTGATAACTTTGGTATATTTTATAGGTTAAAAACAAAAAGAATGCAATGACAAACGTATTGATAAGTGCTGCCGGACTCTGCGGTGCCACCATTATCGGTGCCATTTTGGGATTCTTCGTCAAGGAGTTGCCCCATAAATGGAATGATGCCGTATTGGGATATTGTGCCGGAATCATGCTGGCTGCTTCCACGTTGGGACTGATAGTGCCAGCCTTTGAACAGACCGGTCTTTGGTGGCTGGTTGTAATCGGCGTGATGGCAGGCGCCCTGTTCCTGAACGTGCTAGACCTGTTGACTCCCCATCTTCATCATATCACGGGACTCGATCCCGAGGAGCATCGCAACAATGCCAGGCTCAGTCATGTGATGCTTTTCGTGATGGCGATAGCCCTGCACAAACTGCCCGAGGGCATGGCAGCAGGAGTGAGCGTCTGCTCAGCAGAAGGTGCAACGGAGTGGGGTGTTTCCTTCGGCATCGCCCTGCAGAATATCCCCGAGGGAATGGTCATCATCGCTCCTTTGATGATGGCTGGTGTTTCTGCAGCCCGTACCTTCTTCATTTCCATCTTCATCGCCCTGCTCGAAGTGGCAGGCATTCTGTTGGGTTTCGGTTTGGGCTCAGCCTCTACCACCTTCCTCCCCGTGATGCTGGGTTTTGCCGGTGGTGCCATGCTTTATGTAACGAGCGATGAGATGATTCCTGAAACCCATGCCCATGGTTTTCAGAAGCAAGCCACCTATGCTCTTCTCCTGGGTTTCATCACTTTTGTGTTGATGGAGAAATATGTGTAGTCAGATTCTGATGAGCAGCATATAGCAGAGGGTGCCTGCTGCTATCGACCACATCATATTCCTTTTCCATACGTGGATGAGAATGGTGAAGGCTACGGCTGCCACCTGCGCCAAGGAATCTGCAGAGAAGGAATGGATGTGGCGAAGACAATAAACCACCAGCAGGGCAAAGACCGAAGCTGGCAGTACCACCATCAGCACCATCAGGAAGGCTTGCATGGGATGGAAACTGCCCAGCAGCATATTGCCCAGCAAGAACTCTGCGCTGCCTAAGTTAACATAAAGCTCTAAAGCAGCCAAAGGAGAATAAGAGAGGTTGGAACGTAAACAGTTGGGAATGAGTAGATTTGC
>USQD01000142.1 GCA_900556795.1 uncultured Prevotella sp.
AAAGAGGCTACTCCCTTCATGCGCTCTGGTGAGCCTACAGAAGTACCTCCGAATTTCATTACCTTCATAGTCGTAATATTTTAATAATTTATAATTTACATTTCATTTAATTCTCCTCGCCATCTTCGGTGAGGTCAATGTGATTGTATTCTTTTGTTACGTCGCGCAAAATTCCGTCTTTGCAGCGATATACGATACCTGGGAATTTGTCTAGCATCGGGATATTGTGGGTTGTCATCACTACGGCGGTGCCTTGTTTGGTGATGTCTTTCAGCAGACTCACAATGTTGGTGGCAGTCTCCGGGTCGAGATTGCCCGTAGGCTCATCTGCGATGATAATCTTAGGATTGTTGAGCAGAGCTCTTGCTATAGCCACACGCTGCTGCTCACCGCCAGAGAGTTCATGAGGCATCTTGTCGATTTTATCTATCATGCCAACCTCGTTGAGAACTTCCTCAATGCGCTGGGTGATTTCTTTCTTTCCCTTCCATTTAGTTGCCTTGAGCACGAATTCAAAGTTCTTGCGGACTGTGCGGTCGTGGAGCAACTGGAAGTCCTGGAAGATAATGCCCAGTTCTTTGCGTAATGCTGGTATTTCCTTGCGCTTGATGGTCTTGAGGTCTCTACCGAGGATTTCTGCTTTCTCGGTTTCGCCTTCTACTAGATCAAGCTCGCAATAAAGAGTCTTTAAAAGTGAACTCTTACCAGATCCCACTTTACCGATAAGGTAAGCAAACTCGCCTTCATCAATATGGAAATTGATGTCCTTGAGGATGCATTTGTCGGCTTGGTATATGCTTACATTTTGATAATCTATTAACATCTCCTAATTTTTTCTCTTTGTTATTGGTTTATTTCATCTCGCCCTTGCTTTTGGCTATGCGGCGTTTCTTATCCCATTCCGGGTCGTGGCGCATCTGTAATTCCTTCACTACATCTTCTATTCTCAAGCCCTTGCTGGTGAGCAATACGATGAGATGGTAGAGGAGGTCTGAACTTTCGTAGATGAGCTTTTCGGCATTGCCGTTTGTGGCTTCGATGATTGTCTCAACTGCTTCTTCTCCAACCTTTTGTGCCATTTTGTTAACGCCTTTCTTGAAAAGACTTGTTGTATAGCTGCCTTCTGGCATCTCTTCATGGCGCTTATCAATGAAGTCTTGAAGTTCTGACAGGAAGAGAATCGGATTCAGAGTGTTCTCTTCTGCCCAGCAAGTATCTGTACCCTTGTGGCAGGTAGGTCCGTCTGGATGTACCTTTACCAATAAGGTGTCGTTATCGCAATCGTTCTGGATGCTGACGAGGTTGAGGAAATTTCCTGATGTCTCGCCTTTTGTCCAAAGGCAGTTTCTGGAGCGGCTCCAGAAGGTTACCTTCTTTGTTTCTATGGTTTTATCGTATGCTTCCTTGTTCATGAAGCCAAGCATCAAGACGTTTTTGGTTACTGCGTCCTGGATGATTGCCGGAACAAGTCCACCCATTTTTTCAAAATCTATTTCCATTGTATCTTGTTTAAACTGTTTATTTTCTTTTTATATTCTCACGTTGATTCCTTCTTCTCTCAAGTAGTGCTTGAGGTCAGGAATGGCGATTTCGCCAAAGTGGAAGACGCTGGCTGCCAAGGCTGCATCAGCTTTTCCTAATGTGAATGCATCACGGAAATGCTCCATCTTGCCTGCGCCACCTGATGCGATGATTGGGATACTTACCTCTTCGGCCAATCGGGCAAGAGCTTCGTTGGCAAAACCTTGCTTTACGCCGTCATGATCCATACTGGTGAAGAGAATCTCGCCAGCACCGCGGTCGGCTACTTCCTTTGCCCAGTCGAACAAGCCAAGTTCTACCCGTTCTCGGCCTCCCTTCACGTAGCAATGCCATCCATCTGCATCCAGGCGGGCATCAATGGCGCATACGCAAACCTGAGAACCGTAATGATTGGCTATCTCATTGATGAGTTCAGGATGTCGGATGGCTGCACTGTTGATGCTCACCTTGTCGGCTCCTGCATTCAATAGACGATCAACGTCTTTAAGCTCGTTGATGCCACCGCCCACAGTAAATGGAATGTTGATTTCGGCAGCCACACGAGTCACCATATCGGTAAAGGTCTTGCGCTCTTCGAAGCTGGCAGTAATGTCGAGAAAGACGAGTTCGTCGGCTCCGGCATCGCTATAGGCTTTACCCAGTTCTACTGGATCGCCTGCACTACGGAGGTTGACGAAGTTGGTACCCTTTACTGTCTCTCCGTTCTTGACATCGAGGCAAGGGACGATTCGTTTTGCCAAGCCTTTTTTATTTTGAACTTTGAACATTGGACTTTGAACTTTATGATTACTTAACTCCTAGCTAATCACTAATCACTAACAACTAATCACTAACAACCAGCTTTTCAATATTGATTTTACCCTCGTAGAATGCTTTTCCAAAGACTACGGCAGGAATGCCAGCGGCTTCCAAAGCCAGTATGTCTTCATTGCAGCTTACACCGCCAGAAGCGATGAGATGCAACTGAGGGTAGGTTTCCATAACCTTTTTATATAGGTTGATGGCTGGACCCTGTAAGGTTCCGTCCTTGCTGATTTCCGTGCAGAGTACGTTGCGCACTCCTTTATCAATGTACTTCTTGAGGAATGGAAGAAGGTCTTCTGAAGAATCTTCTTTCCAGCCATTGATGGAAATCTTGCCGTTTCTAACATCGGCTCCCAGAATGAGTTTGTCTGCTCCATACTTGTCCAGCCATTCCATAAAAAGGTCGGGATTGGTCACGGCGATACTACCCACTGTTACCATCGTTGCCCCAGCGGCAAAAGCCTTCTCTATATCTTCCTCGGTCTTGATGCCACCGCCAAAATCAACCACAAGATTTGTCTCTGCAGTGATGGCTTTCAGTACGGCATCATTCACGATGTGCTTTGATTTGGCACCGTCCAGGTCTACTACATGAAGTCTCTTAAATCCCAGACTTTCAAATTGTTTAGCCACTTCGGCAGGATTATCATTGTAGACTTTTTTCTGGTCGTAGTCGCCCTTGGTAAGTCTGACACACTGACCATTAATCAAGTCGATGGCTGGAATTAATTCTATCATATTTCTTTTATCTCTAAGAAGTTCTTTATAATCTGTTCTCCCACCTTGCCGCTTTTTTCCGGATGAAATTGGCAAGTGAAGAAATTGTCTTTGTGGAGCGATGCGCTGTAGGGAAGAATATAATCTGCCTTGGCGATTGTCTCCTCGCAGAGAGGTACATAATAACTATGTACGAAATAAGAGTAGGGATGTGATAAGGTATCTGAATTGACTTCGTCTGTTTCGTCAATTCTGTTGCCGAATCCCCTATAAAGGTCTGTTTTCAAATCGTAAATCTCATTCCATCCCATAGCTGGCACTTTGTTCTCATGCTTCTGTGGCTGGAAACGTTTTACATCTACATCAAAGATGCCAATGCAGTCTACATCGCCTTCTTCTGAATGACGGCACAACAGTTGCTGTCCTACGCAAATGCCTAGGACAGGTTGTTTCAAGTTTTTTATCACTTGATCTAGTTTGTGTGCCTTTAGATAATCCATGGCTTCTCGAGCTTGACCTTGTCCCGGGAAGAGTACACGGTCTGCTTTCTGAAGTATTTCGGCATCATCGGTGAGCATAGGCTCAATCCCTAAACGCTTCATGGCGTTGACTACCGAATAGATGTTTCCGGCATTGTATTTTACGATTGCTACATCCATAACCTAACGTGTTTCTAATTTTCAGTTGCAAAGGTACATATTTTCTTTCAATTTAAAGAAAATATTAGCAAAAAGATTACGGAAACAAGGAAATTTCTTGCAGATAGTTAGTAAAAGGGATAGAAAAACCGTCTTTATTATCCCGAATGGTGATAATAAAGACGGTTTTTCTTTCATTTTATCTTGTCTCTATTTTTTCTTTTATTTTTCTTCGCTATCAGCCGTTCTGAGAATGATACTCGTTGCTCCGATGGTGAAGAGGGTACCGTCTTCGATGACACGTCGTTCACGGTCGCCCAATATCTCATTGTCTACGAAGGTTCCTGTATAGCTTGGACCATCGCGGAGAACGTACTTTAAACGTCCTTTTTTGTCGCGGCTGACATTGATGACGCAGTGGTTCATGTCTACGCTAGGGTCTACAGTCTCAATAGGACAGTTGATGCCACTGTTTTTCATGTATCTGCCAATTACATTATCACCCATTTGAAGTGGAATGACCTGCTTGTATGCGAATACGTTCTCGATAACTACGATAGAACCCACGCCGTTTTCATTGGCATTTTCGTCTATAGTCTCTTCCTTGCGGGTTTCGCGAAGTTTGGATACACCCATGCGGATTCCAAACTGTTTGTTGCAGTTTGGGCAAACGAAGACGAGGCTTTGACCTGCTTCATACTTGGTTTCATCGAATGTGATGAAATTATCGCATTTCGGGCAGCGTACTCTTTTCATATGTTTTTTCTTTATTTCTTTTGTTTCTTGATTATTCCTTTACTTTTGTAATCCAGCCATCCGTGAACTCCTCATAGCTGTGTAAGCGATTGAGAGCTGTGTATGCCTCATTTTCTGTACTATACGAACCGTAAATTACTTTTACATTGGTGTCGGTGATAAGTACACGAGCTTCCTTGAACCCCTTGTTCTGTAAATATTCTGTGTATGTGGCAGCGTTTCGCTTGGTAATACGGCTAGCCAATACAATACAATAATAGGTAGAAGAAGGAGCCTCTAACTCGCGGTCCTGAGGCATATTGCTTATATTTTCTGCAGGAGTTTCTGCAGGCTGAGCATTGTTGGTTAATATCAGCTCGTGGACAGGCTGTGTCAACTCCTTTGGCATTACCTTGGTAAGCATGCCTGTGTCGATTTGGCTCTTCTGTAGATTAGAAGTACCTAATGGGGTAGAAAGTGTAAAGAACGCAATGATGGCGATGCAAGCTGCTGCTATATTGCGAAGCCAACTCTTTCGGATACTGATAAATTCTGTACTAGAGCTTTCTTCTTCCTCTTCTTCGTTGATGAATACAGAATTGTTGGCTGAGATTATATTTGTCTCTTCCTTATTGTCTATGCACGTTCTCTTTTGAGCAGGCTTGTTTTCTTCTGCAGGCATCTTGACAACTGTTGCATGTTCGGCTGCTTCTGTATTTGTAATCTGTGCGAGTGGGAGCATGTCAAAACCGCCTAAACCATACAGCTCAGGTGTTAAAATGCCAGCTTCGCAAGGCTCAAAAGCATAATTACCGGTTTCATTCAATATGATAGTGCCGATATCAGTGAGTTCGAATCTGCCTGTATTCTCCAATGTCTGTTTGATTTCTGCAACTTCATCTGCAATACGGTTCAGTGCCTCTGGATAGCTGATATCGTACGCCTCTACATATGAAAGTGCAAGCAGAGAATCGTTCATAGTGAGCTGTGGATTAAAGCCAATGGTTCTCAGCGGTGGCAAAAACATGCTGTCTCTGCCATCGTAATGTGCATCTACATGATGAGCCATGAAGCCTCCAAATTCAGGGACTATCACGCAATCGTTGCTCAAAAGTAGGATCTCTATATGTCTTTTTAGTTCAATCACGTTTGCAAAGGTAG
>USQD01000143.1 GCA_900556795.1 uncultured Prevotella sp.
GCTTTTGCCCTTTCAGGGCGTATGGGATGTGGCTTATGACACACCCTCTTTTTATGATGTTTTTTAGAAAATCCTCGCCAGATAGTCGTAGTGTTCGCCTTCTGCCACGAGTTCACCATGCAACCCGCAGGTTTCGGCGATGGATTTCAGTAATGGGAAATCTACGTAGAGCCAGTCGAAACAATCACCCTTTACATCCTTGTAGATCATCTGATAATCTACTTCTCCGTAATAGGCTCCATTCAGATTGATGTCGAAACTTCCATCCTCATTCTCGTAGATATATTTCAAATCAGAGGAATCGATGAGAATCTGACCGCCCGGATTCAGCAACGCCTTCAGGCGCTGGAAGAGGGCAGGGAGATTTTCTATCTTTCCGGCAATTCCCGTTCCGTTCATCAGAAGGAGAATCGTATCGAAACCCGTTCCCAGATGATCGTCGAAGAGATTGATGCATTCCGCATCCTTCACTCCTCTCAACTTCATCGCTTCGCAACTTAAAGGCGAAATATCTATCGCCTTCACTGTAAAGCCCTTCTCCTGCAGGGCGAGCGTATGGCAACCGCTTCCGGCTCCGATATCCAGCACCCGTCCCTTGGCTAGCTGCAAGGCCTTCTGCTCCAGCACCGGCATTTCCGGGACGCTTCTGAACAGATGTTTCACTGGCATTTCGTCTTCCTCAAACATGGAAGAGAGCACTCTCAGTCGGGCTGCTTTCCCATGCTGTTGGAAGTCGAGAATGGCTGCGCCCATCGGGTCTTTATCTGCTGATAATATTTCTGTATTCATTCTTCTTTCTATCTGTTTTATCTTAAGTTTATTGAATTCTTCTGCAAAAATACAATAAAGTTTTGATAAAACAGATATATTTCTGAAAAAACTGATCAGATTTTTACTCGTATCTGATAGCCTCGATAGGGTCGAGTCTTGCTGCCTTTTTTGCCGGATACCATCCGAAGAACACACCCGTAAAGGTACAGACGGCGAAACTCATGATGATGCTCCAAGGCTCTATCTGAGTGGCAATATGCAGGAAGGCATTCAGACTCAGCGACAGACTCACTCCCAGGATTACTCCGATGATTCCACCGGTTACAGAGAGCAGAATCGCCTCGATGAGAAACTGGTTCAGAATATCAATTCCCCTGGCTCCCACACTCATGCGGAGACCGATTTCACGGGTTCGCTCGGTAACGGAAACGTACATGATGTTCATGATTCCGATACCGCCCACCAGCAGGGAGATTCCTGCCACACTACCCAGAAGGATGGTGATGGTGGACATGGTGGAATTCATCATGCTGGAGATTTCCTCCTGCGAACGGATGTTGAAATCATCCTCATCTGCCTCGGTGGTCTCGGTGGCATCCTTCAGCTTGTGGTTGTGGCGGAGGATTTCCGAAATCTGATCCTGAGCCGGCTGAGATGCTTCCTCGGTAATGGCAGAACATACGATTCCGCCCAGATAGGTCTGTGCCAGGATTCGCTTCATCACGGTGGTGTATGGGGCGAGCACGAGGTCATCCTGGTCCATTCCCATGGAGTTGTAACCCTTCTTCTGGAGCACACCTATTACACGGAACGGGATGCTATTGAAACGTACTACCTTGCCGATCGGGTCGCTGCCGTCGGGGAAGAGATAATCCACTACGGTCTGACCCAGGATGCAGACCTTGGCAGCTGCCTTGATGTCGGTATCGGTAAACATTTCTCCATCTGCCACCTTCAGCTGGCGGATGCTCAGGTAGTCCTGGTTCACGCCATAGATGGAACTCTGCGTATTGTTGTTGCCGTAAATCCACTGTCCCGAACTGTTTACGGTAGGCGAAATGGCACTGATGTAATTACAATCCTCCTTGATGCTCTGGTAGTCTGCCTGCTTCAGGGTCTCCATCGAGGAAGCATCCTGTCGCACGCCGCCTCTCATGTCGGCACCCGGCGAAATCATAATCATATTACTACCCATCTCGGCGATGTTCGCCTTGATGCTCGCCTTACTTCCCTGTCCGATGGCAAGCATCGTAATCACGGCTGCAATACCGATGATGATGCCCAGGGCTGTGAGGAAGGAGCGCATCTTGTTGGCTGCTATCGCCCGGATGGCAATCTTAAAAAGATTCTGATAATTCATTTACTTTGAACTTTGAATTTTGAACATTGAACTTTATGATTAGTAAAGCTGTTGAATTCTTCACTCTTCGTTCTTCACTCTTCTCCTATTCGTCCGTATTGGCTGGCAGGGCGGCAAGGCCTTCTGCTGCCGAAAGGATGTGGTCATTATAGGTATCGCTGATGATGTGACCGTCGCGCAATTCGATGTTGCGGCTGGAATATTTGGCGATATCCGGGTTGTGGGTTACGAAGATGATGGTTCTGCCCTCGGCGTAGAGCTTCTGGAAAAGGACAAGAATCTCGAAACTGGTTCTCGTGTCCAGATTACCCGTTGCCTCGTCGGCGAGAATCACAGCAGGATTGTTCACCAGGGCACGGGCGATGGCTACACGCTGCATCTGTCCACCCGACATCTGATTGCTCTTATGATAGAGTCTTTCGCCCAATCCTACAGCCTTCAGAGCTTCGATGGCACGCTGCTTCCGTTCTTCTGCATTGATGGCAGGATTGTACATCAGCGGCAGCTCTACATTCTCTACGCTCGTGGTTTTCGGCAGGAGATTGTAGTTCTGGAAGATGAAGCCAATCTTGCGGTTGCGCAGGATGGCTCTGTCGTTGCGACTCATCTTGCGCACGCTCACGCCATCCAGGTAATATTCGCCCTTGGAAGGGGTGTCGAGACAGCCCAGCTGGTTGAGCAGGGTGGATTTGCCGGAACCCGACTTACCCATAATGGTAACAAACTCGCCCTCGTAGATCTTGAAGCTTACGCCTTTCAGGGCGTGGACGGTTTCATCACCCACAAGAAAGTCGCGGCGCACGTTGTCGAGCTCTATCACCACCTTCTTGTTCTCGTTGTTATTTGATGTTTCAGACATAATAATTATTATTATGGAAGTTAGAGAAGTTAAGGGAAGTTATCACTCCCTACGGTTGTTCGGGAAGTTAAGAGACAATAGTCTTCTGTCGTAAAACGTAGGGCATTTGTCCCTTCACTTCCCTCTAACTTCCCTTCACTTCCCTCTAACTTCCTTTAGCTTTACTTCTTCTTTCCTCTAGGACCCGGACCGCTGATCAGTCCCTGGCTCTGCTGTGGAGCATCCTCCTCTTCCGGAACATTCACCACGATTTCCGTAACAATCTTATCGCCCAGCTTCAATCCCTTGGTAATTTCTGTATTGATTCCATCACTCTGACCGATGGTTACCGGATGAGCGGTGAGGGTATTGCCATTCAATGTCCAAACCTTGTTTTTACCCTTGCAGTCTACAATCTTCATGTCTTTGCCCACGGTTTCCTTGGTAGGGGTAAAGCGGAGAGCCTTGTTGGCTACGGCGAGCACGCCGCTGCGCTCCTGGGTGTAGATGGTAACGTTGGCTGTAAGACCCGGTTTCAATTTCAAATCAGCATTTGGAGCAGAGATTACTACCTCGTAAGTTACTACATTATTGGTAGTTGTAGCTTCCAGGCGCACCTGCTTCACGGTTCCCTCGAAGGTATCATCCGGATAGGCATCTACAGTGAAAGTTACTCGGTCGCCCTCCTTTACATTGCCGATATCAGCCTCGTCTACATTGGCTACTACCTGCATATTGGTCAGATCCTTGGCAATGGTGAAGAGCTCTGGGGTGTTGAAGCTTGCAGCCACGGTCTGACCTTCCTCTACGCTCTTCGAAATCACGGTTCCGTCGATAGGAGAGGTGATGGTGGCGTAGCCGAGGTTGGTCTGTGCTCTCTGTACGTTTTCCTTAGAAGACGCAACCTGCTCCTTAGCCTGGCGATAGGTTAAGAGCGCATTCTCGTATTCATCGGCGCTGACAAGTCCCTTCTTGTAAAGGGTTTTGTAGCGCTCCATATTGGCTGCCTGATAGTTCAGACTGCTCTGTGCGCTGGCTAGGTTTGCCTTCGCAGTATTCAGTTCGCTCAGGAGATTGGTCTTGTCGAGTTCTGCGATGACCTGTCCCTTCTTTACCTGGGAGTTGTAGTCCACATAGAGTTTGTTGACGATACCACTCACCTGTGTACCCACGGTTACAGAGGTCACCGCCTCGATGGTACCCGTAGCGGTTACGCTGTTCTGCAAGGTTTTCAGCGCCACTTTTTCCTCCTTGAAGTTAATATCTTCCTCCTTTTTTCCGCCCGACATCGCCCATGCCGCCACGGCAACGATTACTATCACCACGACAGCAATCCAGATTTTGCTAATTCTCAATTTTTTCATTTTTTATAATCAGATTAATTTTATTCGAAATAATAAAACGTTATAAGGGGGAGTTAAGGAGTTAAAGGAGTTATCGCTCCCTTCGGTCGCTGAGGAGTTAAGACAATAGTCTTTTGGTGTAGTTTTCAAGCAGCAAAACATATGTCTTAACTCCTTAACTCCTTTACTCCTTAACTCCTTTACTCTTTAAATATGTCCTTCCTTATAGAACTTCAACATATTGATGTTGAGGATGGCGAGGTATTTGGCCTGAAGCTCGTTCTGCTTCGCTTTGAGCAGGTTATCCTTTCCTGTTCTTAGCTCAACAATATTCTTCAATCCCAGTTTAAACTGCTCGCTCAGCAGATTGTAACTGGTCTGGGCACTCTCGCTGCTAACCTTTGCCGCCTTAAACTGGCTTTGGTTGGTGGTAGCCTGCAACCAGTAGTTCTCAATGGTAGAGTAGAGCTGAGTCTGCTGGTTCTTCAGGTCGAGCTGGATGCTTTCGCGCTGAATCAATGCCTTGTTCACCTGAGTTTTGGTGGTTCGGTTTTCAAAGAGAGGGATGCTGACACCAATGCCGCCTCCAACATTGAAGTTGGTCTTCAGCTGCTTGCCCAAGCTTGTACTGTTCATGGAAGTATTGCTGGTTGTAATACCACCGTTGGCACTGATGGTAGGCAGCTTGCCTGCCTTTGCAATCTTGATGCTCAAATCGTTCTGTGCCAACTGATTCTGGAAGGTCTTGAACTCAGGACGATTGTCGAGTGCGGCTTCATAAATACCATTCAGGGCAGGAACCGCAGCGAGTGCCATCTCATCGGTAGTGTTAGGAATCTCAATGTCGAACGCCTCATCGCTTGTAATCTGAAGCAGTTCTTTCAGCTGTCGCTTGTAGTTCTTCACATTGCTTTCAGCCTGTACGATGTTGAATTCATCCTGAGCTCTCTGAGCGGTTAGCTGCGCCAGATCAGCCTTGCTCATCTTTCCAATCTTCACCATCTCCTTGCCTCGCTCTTCGTTCTGCAAGCTCGACTGATAGCTCTCCTTGTTCACCTGGATAGCCTCAGTAGAATAGAGAATCTGAACATAGAGCTGTGCAATCTGTTCCTGCAGCTTGATAGCCTGAGTGGCAGAATCAAGATCGGCAGCCTCGGCAGCAAGTTTGTTCAGCTTAGATCGGAAGAGCACACGTCTGCACTCCAGTCACGTTTCGGAATCTCGTATGCCGTCTTCTGCTTGAAAAAAAAAAAATAACAAAAAAAAAAAAAAAAAA
>USQD01000144.1 GCA_900556795.1 uncultured Prevotella sp.
TTTTTTCAAGCAGAAGACGGCATACGAGATTCCGAAACGTGACTGGAGTTCAGACGTGTGCTCTTCCGATCTCCATCTTCTCAACAATGCTCTCGGCAGTAGTATAATAGCCTGAAGGCTTGCCACCAAGGTCGAAGCCACCTACCTGACCATAGCTCAAACGCATGGTGAAGTTAGCGTCTGAATAGTGAGGAAGGTCTTCTTCCATGCGAAGCTTAGCAGCACAGAGATATTTCTCCTGCTTGTTGATATCGTCGCTTACGCTATTGATGTTTTCACGCAATACGCCGAGCACCTCCAAGAGGTCGAGACCAAGCTGCACACCAGGGTCTTTGAGATATGACTTGCGGTTGATGTAGATAGGTGTACCACTCTTCATGAGGAATGAGTTAGCATAGAGATAGTCTACATACTTAGCATAGTCGCCATCAAACTTACTGTCGATGGTAGCATAGAACTTAGGAAGATATTTGCTATCTACATGCTCACGATAGTTCTTCATCAATACTGCGAGCACCTCCTTGTCGAGAGCCTCATCCCATTCCTCGCTATTGTCGGCAAACTCTATATACTGCTTCGACTTCTTGTTCTTTGGTCCCTTAACTTCCATTCTGTCGAGAGCCATAGCACGAGTAGTAAACTCGTTGGTACGACGGAAAGCCTCGCTATAGTTTGTCCAAACCTTCATATATTCGAAGCGCTTGTCATAGAGCTGCTTCATATTATCGAAGTCGAGCTGTCCCTTCAGATAGCCTGTAGAATCCTGATAAGCTTTGATACGCTTCTCGTAGTCGCGCTTCAAATTGATGATGCCGATAGAGTCGATACACTTGTTCATACCAAGCGAGTTCTTCCAATAGTTAGAGCTCTGAGCATACTTAGAATCATACTTGATACGTACTGCCTCGTTGGCACGCATATGACGAATCATCACATCTTGCTTTACACCACGCACCTGAGCACGAGGAGCATTCTGAGCATCGCGCATCTCGTGGATACCAAAGCTTGATAGGTAGCGGCTTGTAGAACCTGGATAACCGATGGTCATAGCGTAGTCGCCTTCCTTATATCCCTGCATGCTAACCTGAGCCCAACGCTTTGGATGGTAAGGCACATTGTCCTTGCTATATGCAGCAGGACCATTGGTCTTAGGGTCGGCATAGATACGGAATACTGAGAAGTCGCAAGTCTGACGTGGCCACATCCAGTTGTCAGTCTCGCCACCAAACTTACCCATTGACTTAGGCACGGTGAACACCAAGCGGAGGTCGGTGAAGTCCTGATATGTGGTAGCATAATACTTGTTACCCTCATAGAAAGCATCGATATCGATATGGAGAGTAGAGTCTACCTTCTTAATGGAATCGGTAAGAGCATTCTGCAAAGAGTCGATGAGGTTAGCCTGATCATTAGAGTTCATGTTGTCGATGCCAAGTGCAGTAAGGCGATCGGTAACATCATTCTGATCAATCATAAAGCTAACGAACATATCCTCGTTAGGCAATTCCTCTTCGAAGCTCTTAGCATAGAAACCGTTGAGCATATAGTCGTGCTCTACGGTAGAATGTGAGCGAATAGCTTCGAAACCACAATGGTGGTTGGTAAACACAAGACCGTCTGGCGATACCACAACGCCAGAGCAATAACCAGAGAAGTTAACTACTGCGTTCTTCAAGGCGTTCTCGCCATTGTAGAGCTGATCGTAGGTCATCTTGAAACCTTCTTGCTGCATAATGTTGTAAACAGCATTAGGCAAGTTGTAGATTGTCCACATACCCTCGTCAGCATGTGCGGTGTTGAGTCCGCAGAATGCCATCATCGAAGCGATAAGGACTGTTGCTTTTTTCTTCATTACTTGTTTTCCTGTTTTTATTATGATGTTATTTATTCTTTTTCTCATACCATTCTTTCCAAGTCTTCGCCAGTTCCGTCATTCTATATTGCTGACGAGGATGTCTTGGGGTGTTTGGGTATTTCATCTCCAAGGCTCCTTCTGCAATGGCTGGAGTAATGTATTCCTTTCTAAATCTTGTCCTGTTCTTTAATCCAAATAGGCCCATCATATCACATATAGATTGATAATCCTTATTTATGCGAATAATGAGTTGTTCTACTTGGGACGAACTTGGGACGAACTTGGGACAAGCTTGGGACGAACTTGGGACATTTTCTTCTCCTTCTTTATTTATGAAGTTGTTTTTCTGTCCACTTCCTGTTTGAGAATTTAAGTTCGGCTGCTCTTTCCAATCATCAGTCGGCCGGATATGCAAATATCTGTTCTTGAGAACCCAGCTATCTTTTAGGAGTAAGTTTCTGAAGAAACGAACCAGGTAGATAGGAGAGTAGTCTATGCCTTTCTGAATATTGCGATAGTTGGCACGAACCAGCGCATTGCGGAAATACCAGGAGTGTTTGGCGAACATTTCGTTGTTCACTTCATATCCTAACGAACGGAGATATTGGATGGTGAAAATTGCCGTGGTTCGGGTGTTTCCCTCTCTGAAAGCATGGATTTGCCAGATGCCTGAAATGAATTTGGCAATATGCTCAATCTTCTCATCATCCGTCAGACCTTTATATGAGAAGTTCTTCTCCTGTTCAATATCCCAATCCAAGGCTCTTCGCAAGTCTTCCCAATTCAGGTAGTTTACGGAATCTCCTTCGAGCACCCATTCTTTCTTGGAAATATCATACTGTCGGATTTCTCCTGCGTGCTTGAATACTCCCTCGAATATTCTTCGATGCAGGGAGATATATCCGTTGGTATTGAAGGCAAAGGTCTTGCTGGCGAGAATCTTCGCGATGTTGGCTGAAACCTTATCTGCCTCTTCCTCGTCTTCATCCTTAGGTGTACGGACCGTCTTGCTCTGATAGTAAGAGTCAATCAGTTTTCTGGTTTCATCCAGAGAGATTTCCCCTTCGATATTTCGCTTAGCCACATCTATGAGATACGCCGATGGTTGCAGCCCATCTACAGCCTGCAATCCGATAGCTGTCTTCCAGTTCTCGGCGCTTTCCTTCTGCGAAGGCTCTCCTTGTCGAAGATATTCATCGAAGGATGCGAACTCGTTGATATTATCTTTATTCATAGATGTAATGCTTGATATTTAACTTTGCAAAGTTACGACTATTTCCCGAATTTTCCAAGGCTTCGCTTGATTTTCTTCATAATTTGCCTTTTTGCTGATAATAATCCTGGGGATAGAACCTCTTGCTCCAGCATATCCAGGGCCATTCTTAACTCTTCGAGGAGTTCGGGATAGTACTTCATCTGCTCGTAGGCGAGCTTCATGCAGTAGCAGCGGATGGCGTAGGGTTGGGAACAGGCGGTAATCTTGGCGATGCAGAAATCGATGAAATCGGATCGGAGTGATTCTTCCTCGAAAGGCTGACGGAGAAGAAGATGGAGCATCAGGCGGCGCTTGGTCTCATTCTTCTCTACGAGAACCCTATCTATCAAGTCATCATGCTTCAGAAAGAGCCACGGGTTGTTGGCTTCATCGAAATGGGTTAAAGCCCAAAGTGCATTGAACGATACGCGGTCGTTTTCATCGAAGGTGAGTTGGTAAAGCTCTTCCTTCCGGTGGTCGTTCTCCTTGCCTTGTGTCATGATGCATATCTTGTTGATATCGTTTATACTGATTTTGTCTTGTAGTATCTTTCTCATGCTCTTTTTCTGATGTATAAAATGAAAGGAAAAGTCCAGTTGTACAATCAATGGGTCTCTAGTTGTACAATCAATGGGTCTCTAGTTGTACAACTAAAAGGGTTGTAGTCGTACAACTAAAGGGTTTATAGTCGTACAACTAAAAGGTTTATAGTTGTACGATTAAAGGGTGTTGTCACTAGGCTCAGCAGAGTTGCTGAGCCTAGTGGAAATCCTTTAAAAACGGTCTCCTTGTACTTAATATCTAATTCTTTGAACCTGGTTAAACGAGAAGTCCGCGGACTTGCAGATTGTCCACGGACTTCTTGGAATATAGTCAATCAATGATTGGAATCTCTTATTTTCTAAAGAACTTACCCACTACCGGCAGACTCTTCAATGGGAAATCCTTCTTCACGAGATAAGCGGCGAAGATGAGGATGAGCACCGTGTTGATGAGGCAGGCAATTCCACTGGAGAAGTATCTGTTAGCCTCGGTCATTCCTGCGAAGAGGATGAGGGCGAGAACCACATAAATCATAATCTCCTTCACCGGATAGTTGATTGGATACTTCTTCTGACCTACAAAGTAGGAGAGAAGCATGGCTGTTCCATATCCAGCGAAACCAGCCCAGGCACAGGCAATGTAACCATAGATAGGTACGAAGATAACGTTGATGGCAATCAATACCGCACAACCGATGCCTGAGAAGTAAGCACCCCAGATGGTCTTGTCGATGAGCTTGTACCAGAAACTGAGGTTAAAATATACTCCCATCATGATTTCGGCAGCCATTACGATAGGCACTACCTTCAATCCATCCCAGTAGTCGCGACCGATGATGTGGCGCAATACATCCAGATAGCCTACCACCACCAGGAAAGCCAAGAGGGTGAAGATGACGAAATACTTCATCGCCGAAGCATAAGTCTGTCGGTTGTCCTTATCCTTCGCCTTGCCGAAAACGAACGGCTCATAAGCATAGCGGAAAGCCTGGGTAATCATCGCCATGATCATCGCAATCTTGCTGGCTGCTCCGTAGATTCCGAGCTGCGCATGAGCATCGCCCTTCTCATAGATGTAAGGGAAGAGAATCTTATCGGCTGTCTGGTTCAGAATACCGGCAATACCGAGCACGAGGATAGGCCAACTGTAGCCCAGCATCTTCTTGATGAGCACCTTGGTCTCAGCCCAAGAGGCGTAAGGACCAGAAAAACCTTCCTTCAATTCCTTATAGAAGAAGATAGTCATGGTAGAGGTGCAGATGATGTTGATGTAAAAAGCATATTCCACATCACTTCCACCCATGAAGCCGAAGTAAGCGATGTTCATCGCCATATTGCCGATGATGAAGAGCATCTTCAAGGCTGCAAACTTCAATGGGCGCTTCTGGTATCTCAGATAGGCAAATGGTATGCACTGGAAGGCATCGATAGCCACGGTGACAAACATGGTCCAGACGTATGCCGGATGGTCGGCATATCCCATGGCACTGCTCAATGGATGCAAGAAGATGAATACCAAGGCCACGAAGAGCAAGGAGGTGCAGCCCACCATGCTCAAGACTGTGGTATATACTTTGTGAGCATCTTCTCCCTCCTTGTTGACAAAGCGGAAGAAGGTGGTCTCCATACCGTAAGTCAGGATGACGAGAATCAAAGCCGTATAGGCATACATGTTGGTGATGACACCATAACCGCCACTGGCTGCACTGATGGAAGCCGTGTAGAGTGGCACAAGCAGATAGTTGAGGAATCTGCCGATGATACTGCTCAAACCATAGATGGCGGTATCTTTTGCGAGTGATTTTAAACTTGCCATTATTTTTCTTAATGTTGAATGTTAAGTGTTAAATGTTAAATTGGGCTTGCGCCGTCATTCAAAGATTATCTGTGTAAATCTGTGAAATCTGTGGGAGACTCTTAT
>USQD01000145.1 GCA_900556795.1 uncultured Prevotella sp.
GTAAAAAACTTGGCTAAAAGAATTGAAACGAAAACAATTTGATATAAGCGTAATTTATTAATGCTGACGGTTGTTGGCTCATCCATCTTTGCCTTGTTTATGTAGAATCAGATACAATAATAATTCCCTTTTTCCGTTTTTATAGATATGAAACGGAAAAAGGGATTTTTTTATATAGTAGGTTGTGGAGCGCTGGCGGCTGCGATGCTGTCGGGATGTGCGGAAGACGAGAGTTTCTCTACGTCTCGGAGCGATGTGCTCTCATTTTCAGTAGATTCCGTATCGCTCGATACCACGTTCTCCAATGTACCTACGCCTACCGCCTCTTTCTGGGTGTATAATCGGGCAGGCAAGGGCTTGCGATGTTCTTCGGTGCGACTGGAAAAGGGCAATCAGACGGGCTTCCGCGTCAATGTGGATGGTACGTATCTGGGCGAGGCGGCAGGTTATCAGACTCAGGATGTGGAGGTAAGGAAGGGCGATAGCATCCGTGTCTTCATCGAACTTACCTCGCGCACGCAGCATCAGGATACGCCCCGGAAGGTGGAGGATAACCTGGTGTTCACCCTGGAGAGTGGGGTGCAGCAGAAGATGAATCTCTATGCCTATTCCTGGGATGCGCTGATGATGCGCAATGCCAGGATCAGCCGCGATTCGCTCCTCCAGTCGTCCAAGCCGGTGGTGGTGTATGGTGGTATCCGGGTAGACAGTCTGGCTACGCTTACCGTGGGTGCCGGCACGCAGCTCTTTTTCCATGAAGATGCCGGCATGCAGGTCTACGGCACGCTCAAGGTGAAGGGCGAGGCGGGCAAGGAAGTAGTGATGAGGGGCGACCGGTTGGACCGCATGTTCCCTTATCTGCCTTACGACCGCACTCCGGGTCAGTGGCAGGGCATCGAGTTGATGTCTTCTTCCTATGACAACGAGATTTCCTATGCCGATATTCATAGTGCCTATTCTGCGTTGAAGGTGGATTCGGGTGATGTTAGCCGGCAGAAGCTGCTCCTGCAGAATTCTTCGGTTCATAACAACCAGGGTTGGGGCGTTCTGATTGATTCAGCCAAGGTGCAGATTCATGATTGCCAGCTGAGCAATGCTTTGCTCTCTCCGCTCTTCGTGCATGGCGGTGATGTGGAGGTTAACGGTTGTACCATTGCTCAGTTTTATCCTTTTGATGGCAGAAGGTCTACGGCTCTCGGTTTCCAGTATCCGCTCCCTCAGCTCACGGTGCGCAATTCTCTGATTACGGGCTATCATGATGATGAGGTGGTTTGGACACCACCGTCTTCTTCTTCCGAAAGTGCTTCCGGGGATGGTTCCTCTTCCGGTGGTTCGTCTTCCGGTGGTTCTTCTGCGGAGATTCCTTTCAATTTCCTCTTCGACCATTGCGTGTTGCGCACGGAGAAGATGCAGACGGACGACAGTCTGAAGTTTACCAATGTCATTTATGAGGATGTGAAGGATACCACGATGTATGGCGAGAAGCATTTCGTGCTGTTCGATACCGATAATCTGAAGTATGATTTCCGTCTTCGCAAGGAGTCGGCAGCGATAGGAAAGGCTGATCCGGCTACCTCATTGCCTGTAGACAGGAACGGGTTGAGGAGAAAGGAGACGCCTGATGCCGGCTGCTATGAGTCGGAGTATGAGAATGGGGAGGAGGAGTAGATGAAGTTTAGGGTATTGGTTGGCAGCCTGCTTGTCTGGGGGAGTTTGCCGGGTTGGGCAATGCCGGGTTGGGCAATGTCGGATTGTTCAAAGCCGGATTGTTCAATGCCGGGGGTGGGAACTTTAGCCCTTTCTGGGTCTAGGAGTTCTTGTGCTTTCAGCCTATCCTTGGAGCACTCGAAAAAGATAGAAGAAAGCCCCTCTTTTCAAGAGAAGAAGGGTGATAGGAAGGCGGATGCCGAGCAGCTTGCTAGGGCATTGGATTACTTTTCTTCCGAGAAGTTTCATGAGTGCTTGGTGTTGCTCCAGCCGCTCAACAGGCGTTATAAGCTAAATCCCCGCTACCGGGCTTATCTGGCGGTGTGCCTGTATTACGAATGGGAGTATGCCGAAGCCATCCGGCTTTTTGATGAGGTGATTCCGTTGTTGCAGGGTGTGGCTCCCCATGAGCTTTCTCTCTATTACTGGATGGATGCCGAGAGTTGTTTTGCGCTCCAGCAATATGACCGTGCCTTGCCGCTCTACGAGAAGATGCTGCCGCTCTGCAGGGATAATGAGAAGCCTGATGCCTATTATCGCCTGGGCTTCTGCCATCTCTTCGCAGCAGAAAGTTCGGAGGCTTCTTCTTCAGAAAAGGCTTCGGGTTCTTCGGAAAGTTCGGAGGCTTCCAATGCAGAAAGGAAGAAGGCGAAGGAATGTTTCGAGCTTTCCCTGGAAGGATATTTAAAGTATAGGAATACTCCCAATGAAAAGGCAAGAATCGCCCAGATTCGCCACATGATAGGAGGATTGAAATAAGACAGAAACTCCCGCTAGGCTTTTCCGATTGCCTAGCGGGAGTTTTGTTGATGATGAATTCCCTTTATTCCTTCATATTCGCATCCACGAAAGAGAAGGGGAGGAGGTCCTTGATGCTGTGGAAGCAGAAGATGCCATTCTCACCATAAAGCAGGATGCGGACGGGCTGCTGATAGCGGTCCTCCATCTCCAATATCACCTGGCGGCAGGCACCGCATGGCGAAATAGGCGACTTGAGGAAACCGTTCTCATTGCGGGCGGCTATCGCCAAGGTGGTAATCGCCAACTCCGGATAATAGCTCTGCGCACCAAAGATGGCACTGCGCTCGGCACACAGTCCCGATGGGAATGCCGCATTCTCCTGATTGGCGCCTATCACCATTTTGCCATCGGCAAGAAGACAGGCTGCACCTACGTAGAAATGGCTGTAGTTGGCATAAGCGTGATTCGTAGCGTCCATCGCCTTCTTCACCAACTCCTGCTCTGTTTCGCTCAACTCCGAGAGCTCAGCTATCTGGTATTGGATCTTTAATTCTTTCTCTTTCATAAGTTTCTCTTTTATAGGTTTTTATTTCGACTCTCTTTCTATACAAGGCAGAATCCGCTCATCTACTTCATGCAGAATCCGCTCGTCTGCTTCATGCAAAATCTGCTCTTCTGCTTCATAATCCGATGAACTGCATAAAGCAGAAACCGCTCATTTACTTCGTATAGAAATCGATGATCTGCTTCAATGCATCCTGGCATACGGCGCAGAACTCCGGAGTGTCATTGATGCGCATGCGGCAATCCTGAACGCCACGGTATACGCCCTTAGGACTGTATCCGGCACCCTCGAAGACGCCCACCTTGGTCTTTGCCACCTTCTCGTTCTTTGACAATGGAGTAGGAACCTTGGTGCCCTTCTTGATCATGTTCTCCCATTTTCCGTGGAAATCGGCAAGGGTGGTGATGTTCTTCTCCCATGGCTCCACATCATGTGGATACATCGGAATCTGCTCTGACTCGTAGGCATACTCATCTGCAAGACCGGCAAATGAATGGCCGAACTCATGAACCACTACCGGCTTGAACCACTGCTGGTGGCAGGTGGTGAGGTTGTAGGAGTTGAGGATGCCGCCGCCACCGTATTTCTCTGAATTCACGAGAACGATGATGTGCTCGTATGGCGTACCAGCCAGCCAGTTGTGCAGGTCCTTCAGGTGCAGGGTGGTCAGGTAACGGTCGCTGTAGAAGGTATCGAAATGGGAGCTGAGTGCCGTCTTGTGCCAGATGCCCTTGGATGGGATACTAGGTCCGCTTTCCTGCGATGGCGACTTCACGGCAACGATGTTGAAGCGGTCTCTCATGCTCTTGAACGGCTCGTGGGCGAAGATAGCTTCCGTAGCCTCCTTGGCATCCTTCAGGAAGACAGGCATTTCTGCCTCGGTGTAGCCCTCAGCCACGTAGGCGATGTGGATACACTTGGTGGTATCGGCAGCCTGCTGCAGGGTTTCGTAAGGAGTAGGCTGGTTGCCCATCTGATGGATGAGGATGTCCTTTGGAGCCACCTGATGGGTGAGCGATGTCATCACTTCGCGTCGGTTGTTGCGCAGGTCAACGGTGATGTCTACCGTATCCTTTGGCATTGGTACGAGGAATACGTTTTCGAAACTCTGTGTATTCTTCTCTGATTCCGGATAGGAGAGCCATTCCTGGAAGAGGGTGGAGAAGGAGTTGCGGTAGATGACCTTGCCCGTGCGATGGTCGCGGACGGTAATCTGTCCGTTGCCCTCAACAGGCAGTTCAGCCAGTCGCTGGTGCTTTCCGTACCATCGTGGCATCACGTTCAGCTGGTCCACGGCAATCATCTGCGTCTGCTTGTTGCCGGCAAAGGTGTAGTCTACTCGCAGCGTCTTGTCTACGAAATAATCGTCAAAGTTCTGCGCCTGGATTGTGCTGGGCGCCAGCAGCATCGCCATGGTGGCGAGGGATAATATCATTTTCTTCATTGTCTTTTCATTTGAAATTCACATTCACATTCACATTTCGTTCACATTTCACCAAAAACTATCTCACTCTCAGCCTGTCGCCTATTCTGAGCTTGTAGTCAGCAGGGAGATGGTTCTTCTTGTAGAGATACTTCATGCGCATGCCATACTTCTGCGAGATGGTGTACATGCTTTCTCCCGGCTGAACCACGTGTGGACGTCGCTTGTACTGCTTAGGCGCCTTCTTGCGCTTCTTCTTCAGATAGATGATGTCGCCCTTCTTCAGCACGTCGTGCTTGTCGCGCTCGTTGTATCTTGCCAGTTTTCTCCAGCTGATGCCCACTTCCTTGCCCAATGCCTTGAAGGTATCTCCCTCGCGGGCATAGAGATAGTAGTTGTCGTTGAACAGGTAGATAGGGTGCAGCAGTCCCTGACCGTTGATAGGCTGGTCGGTGCCGCTATGGTTTGCCATGAAGCGGTCGTAGCGTTTTGCCTTGTCGTAATCGAAGAGCTTGTAGAGTTCGATGATCTGTATCAGCTTGTTGGCATACTGCGGATTGGTGGCATAGCCGCAAGCCTTCAGTCCTCTCGCCCAACCCTTGTAGTCGGTCTGCGAGAGCTGGAACAGGCGGGAGTAGCGTGGCTGGTTGGCAAGAAACTTGCTATGGTCTTCGTAGCTGCCTCTTGCGTCACGGTATACTCTGAAGCATTCGCCCCGGGCATCGTCGTCATGATACTGTGTAGGACCGATCCAGTCATGGCATTTGATGCCGAAGTGGTTGTTGCCCTGGCGTACGAGGTCGCTTCTGCCGGCTGCGCTCTCGAAGAGTCCCTGTGCAAGGGTGATGCTGGCAGGTATGCGGTAACGTAGCATCTGTTCGATGGCTAGGTCCTTATACTGGTTGATGTATGTCTGATAGGTCTGATTCCATCTCATCTGCGCCCCCGAAGAGAGTGCGCAGGTTGATAGCAAAAAGGCCAGAAAATATGTCTTTATTCGATTCATACTGCAAAAATAATAAAAAAAGGAATAAAACCATCATTTATTTAAGTATTTTTACTATCTTTGCATAAGATAAGCTGCATTCGGCAATTTGAAAGCAAGCTGT
>USQD01000146.1 GCA_900556795.1 uncultured Prevotella sp.
TAATGGCAGCATTAGGAACAATTAGAAAAAGAGGCGTCATTCTGGTATGTATTATCAGTTTTGGCCTTTTCGCCTTCATTGCCGAAGAAGCTTTCCGTTCATGTGATTCTGCAAAGAACAATGAGCGCCAGCAGATTGGTGAGGTATATGGCGAGAAAATCAGCGTGCAGGAATTCCAGAAGCTCGTTGATGAGTACACAGAAGTTATTAAAATGCAACAGGGTCAGGAAAATCTTCCTGAGCAGCAGATGAATCAGGTGAAGGACATGGTGTGGAACACCTATGTTCAGAACCAGCTGGTAGCTAAGGAAGCTGGCAAGCTCGGTTTGACAGTTACTGACGCTGAGCTTCAGGACATCTTGAAGACTGGTACCAATCCAATGCTTCAGCAGACTCCTTTCGTAAACCAGCAGACTGGTCGTTTCGATGCATCTGCTCTCCAGAAGTTCTTGGCTGATTATAAGACTCAGAAAGCTAACAACCCAGCTAACGCTCAGTTGATGGATCAGTACAACAAGATTTATAACTACTGGGCATTCATCGAGAAGACTCTCCGTCAGCAGACTTTGGCTCAGAAGTATCAGTCTCTTCTTGCTCACTGCTTCATTTCAAATCCTGTAGAAGCTAAGATGGCTTTCAAGGAGGAAAACGAAGAGAGTCAGATTCAGTTGGCAGCTTTCCCTTATTCTGATATCCAGGACGATAAGGTAAAGGTTGAGGAGAGCGATTTGAAGGCTAAGTATGATGAGATGAAAGCTCGTTTCAAGCAGCCTGTTGAAACTCGTGATATCAAGTTTGTAGACATCGAGGTTCAGGCTTCTGCAGCAGACCGTACTGCTCTCAACAAGGAGTTCGCTGATTTCCATACACAGCTTGCTTCTGCAGCTGATCCTACAGAGGTTGTTCGTAAGGCAGCTTCTACCGTATCTTATCTTGGTATTCCTGTTAGCAAGGAGGCTTATCCTTCTGATATCGCAGCTGTTTTGGATTCTATGGCTGTAGGTTCTACTTCTGCTGTAAAGGCTAATACTGCTGATAATACTTTGAACATCGTTAAGTTGATGAGCAAGCAGCAGTTGCCAGACTCAGTACAGTATCGCGTAATCCAGGTAGCTGCTAATTCTGTAGCTGAGGCTAAGACCAAGGCTGACTCTATTCAGGGTGCTATCGCTGGTGGTGCTGATTTCGAGGCTATCGCTAAAAAGTACGGTCAGACTGGTGAGAAGGCTTGGATGACTACTAAGCAGTATGAGTATGCTCAGACTCTGGACAAGGACAACAAGGCGTTCATCAATACATTGAATACAGCTTCTGTCAACTCTCTTAACCAGCTCCAGTTGGGCCAGGGTTACGTAGTTCTTCAGGTTCTTGACCGCAAGGCAATGGTTAATAAGTATGTTGCTGCAGTCATCAAGAAGACTATTGATTTCTCACAGGGCACATATCGTACAGCTTACAACAAGTTCTCTAGCTTCGTTAGCGGCAACCAGGCTTCAGCTGATTTGTTGAAGAATGCTGCTGGCAATGGTTACAAGGTTCAGGAGTTGAAGGATATGACAACAGCTTCTCATTATGTAGCTAATATCCATTCAACCCGTGAGGCTTTGAAGTGGATCTTTGAGGCTAAGGAAGGTGATGTATCTCCTCTCTATGAGTGTGGTGACAACAACCACCTTTTGGTTGTAGTACTCGACAAGATTCATCGCATTGGTTTCCGTGACTTGAGCGATCCTCAGGTGAAGGAAATGGTGAAGGCTGAGGTTATTAAGGACAAGAAGGCTGAACAGTTGATGGCTAAGGTAAATGGTGTGAAGAGCATCGCAGCTGCTAAGGCTAAGGGTGGTAAGATTTCTTCTGTAAACCAGATTACTTTCGCTGCTCCTACATTCATTGCAGCAACTGGTGCTAGCGAGCCTGCTCTTTCTGGTGCTGTTTCTGCAACAAAGAAGGGCGCTTTCTCTGCACATGCTGTTAAGGGTAATGCTGGTGTTTACCTCTTCCAGGTTACTAACAAGTCTAACCGTCCTGTTAAGTTTGATGAGAAGACATACGAGCAGAAGTGCCGTCAGAAGGCTATGCAGTATGCCGGTAACTTCATGAACGAGCTTTATATGAAGGCTCACGTAGTGGACAACCGCTATTTGTTCTTCTAATTAGAATATAAGATTTATTCACAATAAAAAAGGTGTATTGCTCTATGGCAATACACCTTTTTTATTGGAATATCTTTTATTGTATCTACAGGAATATCTTTCAGAGAAACATCTTTATCTGCGGCTCCACCAATGTTTCTTCTTAGGAGCCTCCTGGACTTCTCCAAACTTCTGCTTCAGTATTCGGCGGTAACTGGTGTGATTGGTGATGATCTGATAAATCTCTCCCCAGTCTGGTAAACCACCGATGCCACGGTCGTCAATAAACCAATCAGCTTTCAGCTTGCGGGAAAAATGGTTGTTGTTCTCAAGACTTTCTTCTGGATAGTCCTTGTTGACTGCCCAGAATTCCACTCCGCGCTCTCTGCACCATTCTACTGCTTCGTCCAGGAGCTTTCCTTCGCGTACACTCCAGAGAATGAGCTTGTGGTGGTCTTTAATCAACATCTTCAATGTTTCTGTTGCGAAAGGTAGTTCAGTACCAATCTTAGGGTACTCGTGAGTTACGATTGTACCATCAAAATCTACTGCTATTGTTGCCATAGTTTTTATATGTCTTTTAATCTAAAAGAGTCTTCCTATAAATAATATAGAAAGACTCTCTTTATATAAATGTTATTAATTAAATCTTCAATTACTTCTTGATACTTGTGTCATTGGCATTGCCATAATGACTGTTACTATAGTTGCCGTAGCTTCCGTATTGGCCGTAAGTACCGTACTTGCCATACTTTCCGTATTTGCCATATGAGCCGTAAGAACCGTAGTTTCCATACTTGCCGTACTTTCCATATTTACCAACTCCATAGTAGAAGCTGTGCTTCTTCTTGGAGAGGTCGACACCGTTGAGAACCAGGCACATGTTAGGCAACTTCTTCTCGGCGTTCAAACCGTTGATCATGCCGAAGCTTGCCTTTGGAGTATAGTCTGCGCGACAAACATATACACAGAGGTTAGCCAGACGTCCCAATTGCAAACTATCATTAACTAATCCTACAGGAGCAGTGTCGAGGATTACGTAATCGTAATGATTCTTTAACTGGTCGATGATGTTGTCAAGACTGGCTCTTGTTACCAGCTCACCTGGGTTAGGTGGTACCGGACCAGCCATCAGAAGGTCGAGGTTACTGTTTACGCCAGATGAGAGAATCTGGTTCTGGATGTCTTCCCAAGAGTTGTGGTCTCGTACAATCAGGTTTGTGATACCGTTATGATGGTTGTCTATTTGGAACAACTCAGCCAGACGAGGCTTACGGATGTCAAGACCCACCATGATGACCTTCTTGCCTAACAAGGCGAGGGAGATACCGATGTTTGAAGCAACGAATGTCTTTCCTTCGCCTGAAGTAGAAGAGGTAAACATCATCACCTTCTCATCGCTCTTCAGCATAAACTGAATATTGGTACGCAAGCCTCGGAAGATTTCCTCCATCAGATTGTTGACATTCTGGTGAACCACAATATCAGCCTTTCCTTCCTTCTTGGCTGCATCACTGGCAACAGGGATGTCTGCTATGACAGGAATCTGTGTCAACTTAATGACATCTTCATGACCTTCAATCTTGTACTTGAAGAACTCAATCAGGAAGAGGATACCTGCAGGAATAGCCAAACCGAGAACCAATGCTATGAGCATAATGATAGAACTCTTAGGGCTAACCTTACCTATAAAAGAAGGTGCGTCGATGATCTTGCCCTTATCTGCTGTAGCTGCCAATGAAATAGAGTTTTCCTCTCGTTTTTCAAGCAACATGAGGTAAAGTCCAGACTTTACTTCCTGCTGGCGACCAATCTGTGTCAATACACGCTCCTGTTCAGGAGAATTACCAATTTGTCCTGCGTATTCTGCTGCCTGTTTTGCAATGCTATTGCGCTGTATCTCCATACCTAACTTGGCTTGTCTCATAGCGCGCTTGATAGATGCCGTGAGTGCATCCAACTGTGCGGTAAGAGGTGTTACGGTAGGAGAGGTTTCGCTGGCAGCATGCAACGCATTGTTGCGCTCCAGGGCAATTTTGTTGTATTGGTTGATAAGTTCTGTAGAACTTTCATCTGTCAATCCTACGTTAGATGGAATAGGCTGATACTTGTTGCCTGGTTCATTCACGTATTTGCCAAGTTCATTCAGCAATTCTACCTGTGTGTTTGCATCTTGAAGCTTTTGAGCGTATGTGTCAGAGTTTGCGATGGTAGCTGTAGCATTGAGTTTCATCTCAATAACCTTGTTACGCTTCTTGTAGCTTTCAAGTTGTCCCTCGGTACTGCCCAACTCGGCATTAATCTTTTGCAAACGGTTGTTGATGAATTGCTCTGTACGATAGGCAATTTCGTTCTTGTCTTCGTTGGCTTGACGGTTGTAAACCTTGAGAAGCGTATTCAGATAGTCTAACGCTCTCTGAGGGTTTTCGTCGTTCAATACGAGTTCTGCAATCGTTGTAGTCTTGGAAGTCTGGCTTACAGTCAGATTCTTTGTATACTGTTTGGCAGCCATTTCAGGAGAGACGATAACTGCTTTCAGCACTTCACCATCTTCCAGTTTATATATCTTGCTAGGAGTAAAGGTAAGAGTACCTACTCTTGTGCTGAGGGTTGCTGGCAGACGGTCGAATGTCTTCTCAAATTCTCTTGGCTCTTTTTCGAATGAAAATGCATCAATAGGTATATGGTATGTACCTTTAACGTGGTACTTAGTACCTTGCTTTTCAATAATTATCTTGATAGGAGCATTCAGTTTCTTGAGATGTGGCAGATCCAAGTCTACTGATACTTCCTGCTCTTTATATACTAAAGGGTCCTTGAAAGTGCTCTTATGATAGTAGTTTACGTATATTTTCATATCGTGAACAGCTAGTTGAGCCAAATCGTGAGCAGACAGAATCTCTATCTCGTTGTCAATACCATTGGAGTTGGACATAAAGCCAAGGTTGGCGGCACTTTGAATCATGCTACTACCCAAGCTTCCTCTACGTTTGCTGTCATCATCGTCTTTAATGAGTACTTTGGTAGATGCTTGATAGGCTGGAGTGGCGTATCTAAGGTAAAGATAGCCTAAGCCCAGACATACTGCAAGCGATAGCACAAACCATTTCCAGTTAAGGATTAAGGTTGTATATATCAGTTGAAAATCAATAGCGGACTTCTCTTCTTGTTCTAGAGTTGCGCTTTCTAATTCTAAGTTCTTGTTCTGTTCCATTATTTTTTATAACATTGTTGTCTTGTTTATACCTTTAACTGAAGTTTCGCAAGTGAATAAATATCAACTTGCTTGTTTATAAATATACATATTACGCAGCGTATGGGCAACAGGATTACTTTCGATGAAATCTGCCAGCAACTCTGTAGCATCTATAGAGTAACGCTCTGCTGC
>USQD01000147.1 GCA_900556795.1 uncultured Prevotella sp.
GTCAAAAAAAGGTCGTATCTTTGCACCGTCATTCAGAGATAGGGCGCCAACCTCTCTTAATAATTTATAATTTACAATTAACAATTAATCATTAACAAATTAAACACTAAAAATTATGGGACAGGGAACTTGTAAGTATCGTAAAATTACGCGTACTCCACAGAGTGGAGAGAACGCTGGTAAGAAACTCTGGTATGCTACCGCAGTGAGCGACCGTGAGATGGGGTTCGAGGACTTCGTGACTCATATCTCTGAGCACAACTCGCCATACAGTCGTGGTACTATCCACGGTGTACTGATGGATACCCTCGATTGTCTGAAGGAGCTTATCCTTGATGGCAAGAGCGTGCGTCTCTCAGACCTCGGCCTCTTCTCCGTGGGTATGACTTCGCGTGGCGAGGTGAGCAAGGAGAAGGTAACCGCTGCAAGCGTGCTAGGCATTCACCTGATTGTGAGAAATACGAAGTCATGGAGCAACAGCGAGCTGAAGAAGCTCACCAGAATTGCTGCCTACGACGAGTATTCTGCTCAGGGAGACGGTGACGGAACCGATAATCCGGGCGGTGGTACTACCGAGGGTGGCGGAACCAATCAGGAAGGTGGTGGAACTACTGAAGGAGGTGGAACTACCGAAGGTGGCGGTACTACTGAAGGCGGTGGAACTACCGAAGGAGGCGGTCAAATGGGCCTCTAGACATAGCCCCTTCGGGGGCTATACCTAACCACTAAACGAATTAATCACTAATTAAATAATCATGAATCACTAATAATTAATCACTAAAAAACATTTGCTTATGAAAAAGGACACTTGGAAAACTTTGCTTCAGATTGCGATTGCTGTATTAACCGCACTTGCCACCACCTTGGGTGTGACCAGCTGTATGCCGTAAGGCTTGCTGAACAGAACAAAAAAAGTGCCGGTAGGAGAAAATCCTATCGGCATTTTTTTGTTTAATAATATATCAGCAGTATTATCTCATAAACTTACTGTAGATGCTGAAATAGATATCCACCCAGGCATCGTTGATGAGCACAGCCAAGTCGCGCGCCACGTCATCGTGAGCATCTATGAACTTCACCAGATCAGGATTATACTTCGTACCCGCACCCTTGCGGAACTCCTCCATCACCATGTCGAAGGTCTTGCCTCCCTTGTAGTTCCTGCCGACACGCTCGGTGGCAGCCTGCATACAGTCGCTCAGGGTGATGATGTCTATCAGGATGCGCTTAGGCGACTTCGTGTTGTCAAAGTCTTCAGGATAGCCTCCCTTGCCGTTATACCACTTGTGATGCCCCAGGGTGGTGTCATGATATTTCTCATAGAGCGAAGGAGCTATCTTCAGCAGTTCGGCTCCCAGAGCAGGATGGGTCTTGATGATGGCATACTCCTCATCTGTCAACGGACGATAGTCGTTGGTTACCGTCGAGATGATGCCGTTCTTGCCGATGTCATGATAGAAGGCTGCTTCATAGATGAAATCAAGACACTCCTTCGAGTCCAGGAAAACCTTGCCACGTCTGATTTCCCCCAGCGCTCCCTTCAACAATTCTGGCTGATATTCCAGGATGCCTTCCATCAGCTTCCTGGCTATCATCGCCACATTCACGGAATGGGCATAGGTGGTAACCTGGGTAGCCACATTCAACTCGTTGAGATAACGGATGCGCTCCTCTTCCTTCAGGTACTTGATGGCACGGGGATAGGTGGCGAAAAGATTCAGATACTTCACATACGAATTATCCATCTGCTGGTCCAGACGATGGTGGTAGATGGTGATGATGTCCTCATACATCTGCTTCACGGCAGCACGCTTCCTACGGAAGGGAACATCTGCCAAGTCGTTCAGATAGAAGTAGTTCACATAAGGCAGCAGCACGTTCGGGAGCTCTATATGGTCAAAACGCTCATTTTTGATTCTCTTCCTAAACTCCTGGAGGTATCTTTTTCTTGCCGACTTCATGGCTTCCTTCGCCGTGAACTGTCCTATCAGCACCTGCATCATCAGGGTACGGGAATAGGAAAGCTCCGACAGATGAGGTTTGGCAAGATTCCGGGCTATAATCTCCTGCATCAGGGAGTCAGCATGCTGCTTCTCCATGATGGTGGTATCTGCCAGATACACATTGCGGACCAGCCTTTCATCAGCATTGGCAGCTTGCTGCTTCAGTCGCTCATAAGTCTTCTGACTCATCAACTGGAAGGTCAGCGGCAACTGCAGTAACCGTCTGAATTCCGCCACGTAGGCATAATACTCCTCCACGGTCTGCATCTTGTAATTCAGCCAGTTGGTAATGGTCAGGTTTTCCAGCGCAAGCAGCCAAGACTCCTTGGGGTTTGGCGAGTAGTAGCGGTCTTCATTGATGGCACGCTTCAGATACATGTAAGATTGTTTCAAGGCATCGGAATCCTTACCCAAGGTATAAATATGGTAAAGGAATTCGCCCTTAATGCGGTCTACCCATCCAGCAAAATTCTGCTGTTCAGGGCATCTTCCGCTCCGATAAAAATCCAAAAGTATATCGCAGAGGTTATTACCCAGGAACGGGTCTATTTTTTCTTCAAGGTACAAGAACTGCAAGCCTTCGTACAACAGGCGATAAGCTTCGGTGGGAATCTTCTCCCTATCCTGCCTGAAATAATCGAATACGATTGAGATTATCTCCTTGTTAGCCAGGAAAAGCTGCGTATTCTTCAAGGCACGACGCTTGAAGAAGTTGGTCCAGTCCACATGATCCCTGAACAGGAAGATGCTGTCGTTATACTGGTTATAGACACAGCGATTTTCTTCCAAGAGTCTGAAACATTTCTCGAAATCCGGAATTTCAGTACTATTGGAACGCATAGGGGTTTGGCAGAAACCTGGAATACCCACTAGCCATAATAACACTATAACAAATATTTGCCTCAAATCAAAATTCTTTTACTTACTTAAGTTTACTGCTTTTTTTAAAAATTATGCAAATATATCCATTTTATTTCAGCAATCCAAGCTTTTTCACTTTATTTCACAGATTTTAATCACCTACACCCAATAACAAACTGAAAAAAGCAAAGCTGCAACCTACTCTTCACGAGCGGATTGCAGCTACCTAACTAACTAACATTAAACTCTTTATCAACTATTCAATAACAAATCTATCAACTCTACTTATACATGCTCTTATGCCAGACCAATATGGGGGCTTACTTGGTAAATTCCTCAGGAATGGCTGGCATCGCACCGTTCTGGGTGCAAACGTAGGCACTCACCTTTACGGCAAGCTCATGAGCCTCCTGGATGGTCTTGCCCTTCAGGATGCTGGCACAGAAAGTACCGGTGAAGCTATCACCTGCACCTACGGTATCAGCCACCTCAACCTTTGGAGTCTCCTGGAAAGACTTCACGCCTGGGGCAAAAACATAGCTGCCGTTCACACCGCAGGTCAATACGAGCATATCGAGATTATACTTGCCGAGAATCAACCAGCACTTGTTCTCGATGTCCAAGCCAGGATAACCGAAGAGGCGGCCGATGGTAATCAACTCCTCATCGTTAATCTTCAAAACATTGCAGCGCTTCAAGCTCTCGGTAATTACCTCAGGAGTATAGAAGTTCTGACGGAGATTGATGTCGAAAATCTTCAGACAATCCTCTGGAGTATGATCAAGGAATGTATAGATGGTCTTGCGGCTCACCTCACTGCGCTGAGCCAGAGAGCCCCAGCAAACAGCACCGGCATTGGCAGCAATCTCCTTGATATCATCAGTGAATGGGATATTGTCCCAAGCCACATTCTGCTTGATATCGTATGTAGGAACACCCTCCTTGTCGAGCTGCACCTGAACGGTACCGGTAGGAAAATCTACCTCAGGTATCACATACTTCAGCTTCTTCTCATCGAGCAGACGGAGAGCTGTATCGCCCAGAGCATCCTTGCCCACAGCACTGACAGCTACAGAATGCAGACCATGCTGACCTGCGTGGTAAGCGAAGTTGGCAGGAGCACCGCCAAGTTGAGAACCACTAGGGAGAACGTCAAAAAGAATCTCACCTAAACCTACACAATATTTTGTATTTAAATTCTTTGTTTCCATAATTACACCTTATTATTAGATATAGTATAAAAGATTGCGAATGAAGATTTTTATAACTTGCGGATATAAGTGAAGAGATAAACTACACCTACTGCCATGACAGCCACAGCACCTACCTGACCGAAGGCATCGCTGGCAAAGCCCATGAACAATGGGAAGATGGTACCACCGAAAAGACCCATGATCATCAGTCCGCTCACCTCGTTCTTCTTGTCAGGCAAAGCAAGCAGCGCCTGAGAGAAAATCATGGAGAAAACGTTTGAGTTGCCGTATCCCACAAGGGCGATAGCGATGTAGAGCACATAATGGCTTGTTCCTACCCACATGCCTATCATACTCAAAGCCATCATCACCACACTGATGATGAAGAAGGTACGGGTTTTCATCATGCGAAGGAAAACAGTACCGGTGAAGCATCCGATGGTACGGAAGATGAAGTAGAGTGATGTAGCAAAGGCTGCATCATTCAAGCTCCAGCCCAAGCGCTCCATCAAAATCTTTGGAGCTGTGGTATTGGTACCTACATCAATACCCACATGACACATGATACCTATGAAAGAAAGTAATACGATTGGCTTACCAAGTAATTTCAGGCAATCCATGAAGCCCGAAGCTCCTCCATCCTGCTTCTCCTCGGTGATAGGTGTGCCAGCCAGGAAGAAGGTGGCAGCAATGCCGATAATCATATAGATTGGGAAGAGAATGCGCCAGCCCAGACCGAAGGTTGGAATGCTTGCCATGGCGCCCCACATAGCGATGTATGGTGCCAGGAAAGAAGCTATCGCCTTGACAAACTGACCGAAGGTCAATGTGGATGCCAGGTTCTGGCCTGATGTAACCACTGAAACCAGCGGGTTCAGGGAGGTCTGCATCAAGGCATTTCCGATGCCGAGCAATGAGAATGACACGAGCATCAGCTCAAAGTTTTCGCCGAAAATGGGCAAAAGGAGTGAGATGACGGTAACGAGCAAAGACAGGACTACTGTCTTCTTTCTACCTATCTTATTCATCAGGATTCCTGTTGGAACCGAGAATATCAAAAACCAGAAGAATACCAATGAAGGAAACAGATTGGCTGTCGAATCATTGAGGTTGAGATCTTCCTTCACGTAGTTGGAGGCGATGCCTACCAAATCTACAAATCCCATGGCGAAGAAACAGAGCATCACCGGGATAATTGTCAATTTTGATGATTTATTCATAATTGTTAGCGTTATTGTTTCTATATTTTGCTGGTGCAAAGGTAGCGATAAACGATACTATATATCATAAAATATCGTTCATCAGCTACCATTTATGTTGCACTGTTACATCAGTAACACGCTAAGAAACAATTATCTTATAGATTCAGTTCTAAACAGACGAGGTTACTTGATGTCGTAAACCTGATACTTACCCTTTCCCTTTACAGTAACCTTGTTGTAAGGCTTGCTTGGGAAC
>USQD01000148.1 GCA_900556795.1 uncultured Prevotella sp.
ATCAAAAACTTTAAATTTATATTATGGACAAAAAAAGAGTTTATACCTTTGGTAATGGTAAGGCTGAAGGTAAAGCTGATATGAGAAATTTGTTAGGAGGTAAAGGCGCGAATCTCGCTGAGATGAACCTTATTGGTGTTCCCGTGCCTCCTGGTTTCACAATAACAACTGACACTTGTAACGAGTATTATAAGGTAGGTCAGGCTAAGATCGTTGAACTGCTTGCTGATGAAGTGAATGCTGCCGTGGCTCACACGGAGGAACTTATGAACTGTAAGTTCGGCGACCCGAAGAATCCTCTCTTGGTTTCTGTACGTTCAGGTGCACGTGCTTCTATGCCTGGTATGATGGACACCATCCTCAACCTTGGTCTTAACGACGAGGTGGCTGAGGGTATGGTAGCCAAGACTGGCAATCCCCACTTCGTATACGATAGCTACCGCCGTTTCGTACAGATGTACGGCGACGTTGTTCTTGGCATGAAGCCGGAGAACAAGGAAGACATCGATCCGTTCGAGGCCATCATCGAGAAGGTAAAGGAGGAGCAGGGCGTTGTTCTTGACAAGGACCTTTCTGTAGAGTCACTCAAGAAGCTTGTTGAACTCTTCAAGAAGGCCATCAAGGAGCAGACCGGCAGCGACTTCCCGACCGATCCGAAGGAGCAGCTTTGGGGTGCCATCTGCGCCGTATTCCGCAGCTGGATGAACGAGCGTGCTATCCTCTATCGTAAGATGGAAGGAATACCTGACGAGTGGGGTACTGCAGTTTCTGTTATGGCTATGGTATTCGGCAACATGGGCGAGACATCAGCAACAGGTGTTTGCTTCAGCCGTGATGCCGGTAACGGCGAGAACCTCTTCAATGGCGAGTACCTGATTAATGCTCAGGGCGAGGACGTTGTTGCGGGTATCCGCACTCCGCAGCAGATCACAAAGATCGGCTCGCAGCGTTGGGCTGAGCGTGCAGGTATCTCAGAGGAAGAGCGTGCTGCCAAATATCCTTCTATGGAAGAGGCTATGCCTGAGCTTTACAAGGAACTTGACGCACTTCAGGACAAGCTCGAGAAGCACTATCGCGATATGCAGGATATGGAGTTTACCGTTCAGGAGGGCAAGCTTTGGTTCCTCCAGACACGTAACGGCAAGCGTACTGGTACTGCTATGGTTAAGATTGCCATGGACCTTCTCCACGAGGGTATGATTGACGAGAAGACAGCTATTCTTCGTTGTGAGCCGCAGAAGCTCGACGAACTTCTGCACCCCGTATTCGATAAGCTCGCTCTCTCTAAGGCAAAGGTTATCACACAGGGTCTTCCTGCATCTCCAGGTGCTGCTTGCGGTCAGATCGTATTCCATGCTGACGACGCTGAGGAGTGGCATGATGATGGCAAGAAGGTAATTATGGTTCGTATCGAGACTTCTCCTGAGGATCTCGCAGGTATGTCTGCCGCTGAGGGTATCCTTACCGCTCGTGGCGGTATGACCTCACACGCAGCCGTTGTGGCTCGTGGTATGGGTAAGTGCTGCGTTTCTGGTGCTGGATCAATCAATGTGGACTACAAGGCAAAGACCGTAGAGATTGAGGACGTTGTTTATAAGGAAGGCGACTATATCTCTTTGAACGGTACAACAGGTCAGGTTTACGCCGGTCAGATAGAGACAAAGGCTGCTGAGCTTTCAGGTGACTTCAAGGAGCTTATGGACCTCTGCGACAAGTACACCAAGATGGAGATCCGTACCAATGCAGACACTCCGCATGACGCAAAGGTTGCTCGCACATTCGGCGCTAAGGGTATTGGTCTGACACGTACAGAGCACATGTTCTTCGACGACCAGAAGATCGTTGCTATGCGTGAGATGATTTTGGCTGATACTGTAGAGGGTCGTGAGAAGGCACTTGCCAAGCTCCTCCCCTATCAGAAGGCAGACTTCTACGGCATCCTCAAGGCTATGGACGGTTGCCACGTGAATATCCGCTTGCTTGATCCGCCTCTCCACGAATTCGTACCCCACGATAAGGCTGGTCAGGAGACAATGGCTAAGGAGATGGGCGTGAGCGTTACGGAAATCAAGAAGCGCGTCAACTCACTTGCTGAGAACAACCCGATGCTCGGTCATCGTGGATGCCGTCTTGGTATCACATTCCCTGAGATTACAGCTATGCAGACACGCGCCATCCTTGGTGCTGCTTGCCAGCTGAAGAAGGAAGGCTTCAACCCACGTCCTGAAATTATGGTTCCGCTCATCGGTACTGTACAGGAGCTCAAGCAGCAGAAGTCTGTCATCCTCGCTACCGCTAAGGAGGTATTCGCAGAGTATGGCGTAGAGGTAGAGTTCGAGATTGGTACAATGATTGAGATTCCTCGTGCTGCCCTTACAGCTGCCAAGATTGCCAAGGAGGCACAGTACTTCTCATTCGGTACTAATGACCTTACACAGATGACCTTCGGTTATTCACGTGACGACATCGCCACATTCCTCCCTGCATACATGGAGAAGAAGATCTTGAAGGTAGACCCGTTCCAGGTTCTCGACCAGGAGGGTGTAGGTCAGCTCATCAAGATGGCAGTTGAGAACGGTCGCGCCACACGTCCTGACCTCCGCACAGGTATCTGCGGCGAGCATGGTGGCGAACCTTCATCAGTTAAGTTCTGCGCAAAGGTAGGCATGAACTACGCTTCATGTTCTCCGTTCCGCGTGCCTATCGCACGTCTTGCAGCGGCACAGGCTGCTGTTGAGGAATAATAGCAAATATTTGACTCTCAATAAATTAAGTGGAAAGTCCTTGTAACAGAGGACTTTCCACTTAATTCGTTTTTAGCGGAAGTACCACTGAAATGCTACAAATGATGATAGATGTTTTACATATGTTTTACAATTTCCAAGGACATGTTTTACACATGTTTTACAACTTTCGAAATGATTCTAAGAACAATTTAAACATAAAAGATATGGCAACATTTAAAACAGTGGCACTGAGACAGAGAGCAGATGGATTTTGGAATGTATCTATCCGGGTTACTCATAACAGAAAGTCAAGGTATCTGAAAACAGACAAAATCGTAGAAACAAAATCTGTGAACAAAAAGAACCATGAAGTCAAGGATCCTTTTGTTCTTGAAGCATGTACTGTCAAGATAGCCCATTTTGCGGATATGCTCAACAAACAGCCTATTCGCACATGGAGTGTGGATGATGTCGTAGCATATTTGGAAAGCGGTACAGCTGATGTATGCTTTTCAGATTATGCAAGGCAATACCATGACAATCTATACAACAATGGTCATGAACGGAACGCCAGGAACTACGAACTTGCCTATAAACATTTGGAACTCTATGCAGGTTCCAATAAAGTAATGTGTTCGCAACTCACATCCAAGTTTATCAATGGATGGATAAAGTCTCTTGCCAAAACTGCAAGAGCCAAGGAAATGTACCCTATATGTATAAGACAAATATTCAGGCAAGCGTTGCTTGAATTTAACGACTATGATTGCGGTATCATCCGTATAACAACAAATCCATGGCTAAAAATAAAAATACCAAAGGCAGACACTCCAGAGAAGCGAGCTATTACTATGGAAGAATGCCGTGCTTTCTTTGCCGCTCCTCTCCCACCTTCCGACCGTATATTGCCTTTGGCAGAGCTTGGACATGATGTTGCCATGATGGTGCTTTTCCTTGCAGGAATGAATACGGTTGATATATATAATTTGAAGAAAGAAGATTACCATGATGGCATCATTAGCTATGAGCGAGCAAAAACTCGCAAGTTCAGAAACGATCATGCTTATATGGAAATGAAGATACCTGGTATCTTGCAACCTGTATTCGACAAGTATCTTGATAAAACAACCTCGCCTTATCTTTTCGATTTCCACAAACGTATGACCAACAGCGACAGTTTTGGTGCCAACATTAATTGCGGAATCCGTCAGATATGCGAGAAAAGTCTCCATATTCCACATGAGAAGGCGTATTGTGTATATACATTTCGCCATACATGGGCAACTGTTGCCCAAAACGAATGTGGAGCATCCATTGATGAGGTTGGCTTTGCTATGAACCATTCAGACCGTCATCGTGTGACAAGGTCTTATGTTAAGATAGACTTCTCACCTGCATGGGCGTTGAATGAAAAAGTCTTGGAGAAGATATTCTTCACTGAGGATAAATCAAGAGATTATTCGAAGGCTGATAGCACGGTATTTGAACGTTTCTCATTCCGTCAGATGATGAAAGGCTCTATTTTTTATCGAGGAAGGAAAATCAGTGAGTTCACTGATGTTGGCTTTAACAACGTGGATGAAATAATAGGTAAACTGATGAAAGAACTTCCAAGCACGATTCCATCAAGAGCAATGGTTCTTATCAAGATAGAGAATGTCGATAAAGGACAAACTCAAACCTATAGTCGTATGGTTGAATGACCATTATCTATAATTACACGTTACTGTATAGAAAGAATACATATATAGTAATAGGAATCTTTATACGGAAACAATATTATTCTATATAAGTGTTATATGGAATATATCTATGCGTGTATTATCCCCTTTCGCCAGTTCTCTCCATGCACGGCGTTGCTGTGTATTCCGCAAACATGGCGAAACTGCCCAGGAGCAAAGCTTCTCTTCACTCCAGAGCAGCAAGGGAGAGAGGTCGAACATTCTTCAGGGGCGTTGCGAACAACACCCCATACTACGGATGCTGCACACTTTCCGGGCTGCCATCAGAAAGTAAGGCTCGTTCTTTTTCTCAGAAGCTGAACGTTGCACGAGCTTCACTGAGAGAATGAGGCTTACTTTCTGCCTCTGCCACATGGTCTATAAGACCACTCGGAAAGAGTACGGCATCCTTCAAACCCGGCATACTGATGTCTGCCTCGACAAGGCGGACGGTGTATGCCGGAGAGAGGTAGGTACGGCAAGGCTCCCTGCGGTCACTTTGCCATGCCTTGATTGTTTGATTATCCATATACATTCATATCTATATTGCTATCCGTATTACTTTATATCTATATTGCTACATTACCATATTGACGTATTGCTATATTGTTTTATTTCTACATTATCGTATATCTGCATAGTCTTATTTATGTCTATATGGATATACAGGAATATCAACATATCTATATTGGTATTGTTCCCTTTCGCCAGTTTTCTCCATGCACGGCGTTGCTGTGTATTCCGCAAACAAGGCGAAACCGCCCAGGAGCAAAGCTTCTCTTCACTCCAGAGCAGCAAGGGAGATAGGTCGAACATTCTTCAGGGGCGTTGCGAACAACACCCCATACTACGGATGCTGCACACTTTCCGGGCTGCCATCAGAAAGTAAGGCTCGTTCTTTTTCTCAGAAGCTGAACGTTGCACGAGCTTCACTGAGAGAATGAGGCTTACTTTCTGCCTCTGCCACATGGTCTATAAGACCACTCGGAAAGAGTACGGCATCCTTCAAACCCGGCATACTGATGTCTGCCTCGACAAGGCGGACGG
>USQD01000149.1 GCA_900556795.1 uncultured Prevotella sp.
TTACTTTTGGTGGCGCTTATGGCGATCTCCGCTTGCGTGGCATTAACAACATAAATGGAACATCATCTAATGATTATAATCAGACTACGTGGGATTATGATTATATCCAAATTTGTTTTTATAGGAATGTAACAGTAGCTTGCGAGGGGGATATTCGCACATTATTGGATTACAAGACCTATAAGACTGTTAATACCAATAAAGCTCGTTTCTATAAATTATTTATGAAGTGTAGCGAATTGACCTCTGCTCCTGAATTGCCTGCTACAACATTAGCGGAGGCCTGCTATTATAAAATGTTCTATGGTTGTGGAAATCTCACCTCTGCCCCTGAATTGCCTGCTACAACATTAGCGGAGGGCTGCTATTGTGCCATGTTCAATGGTTGTACGAATCTCACTTCTGCCCCAGAATTGCCTGCTACAACATTAGCAGCTGACTGCTATAGTCACATGTTTGAAGATTGTACAAAATTATCAACCGTCACAATGTTGGCACCAAGTGATGAAATAGCTAATAAATATAATGCTTGCTTTAGGTGGCTTTATGATGCCGGAACCGACGCAAGCGTAAGTTCCCGCATACTCAAAGTACAAAATGCGGCAGCATATAAAGCGTTGGTAGATAAAGGTTATCTTCCTGAGATCTGGACGAAAAGCGATACAAAAACTATCGTGGTGGATAAAAATAACGAAATAATAAATATAGAATAGAAGCCATCAGATTACTGAAGTTCCGTACGTGATTCAGGTACGGGCTGAAGGCCCAGAAGCTCCTAGCCCAGGGCATCGCCCTGGGTATATGTAGCAATCAGCAAGGCGCCCTGTAGGGGCAAAAGCTTTATTAATCATCTGGTTTAAAAGCTTTTGCCCTTACAGGGCGACGAGTTTGGGGACCATGAAAACCCAGGACGATGCCCTGGGCTAGGAGCTTCTGCCCCTTCAGGGCGTGTGGGGCAAACAGGGCAAAAGTTCAGAGTTGTTCTTTGTCCCACAGATTTACACAGATACAATGAAAAAAAGGGTCTATATGCCACGATGGTCGGGTGGCGTGTAGACCCTTTTTATTGTATCAGGGATGCCGGAGGATGGTGTCATGCGGTCTGATAGGCACTGCATGGCTAGAGTTTCAACTGCTTGATTTCCTCTGCCGTCAGCCCCGTCATATCCATGACCATTGCTTCATCCATACCTTGTGCCAGCATCTTTCTGGCAATCTCAAGGCTTCGCAGGTTCATACCTTTCTCTATACCTTTCTCTATACCTTTCTCTATACCTTTCTCTATGCCTTTCTCCATTCCTTTCTCCATTCCTTTCTGATATCTGTCATCCAGAAGGGTTCTTTCAACACTTACCGAATCCCAGAATTTGTCATAGGCACGGAGTTCGGCATCAGTAAAGCCAGAAACTTCAAGATCTTCTACGGCTTTCCCTATCTCCGGGTCATTGAGCAGGTCGGAAGGTATCTCCTTCGTGTTGGAATTGATTTCCGTGAGGAAACGGAGCCACAATACCATCATGCGCTTGTCAGCGATGGAATGTGGAGTGAACTTGGGAAGTTCAATGAAGGTGAAATGCAAGCCTTTAATCACCTTATTGCTGTCCTTATCGTGCACGATGCGGTAGTTGTGGATGAAATCCGGAGTATCATGTGCAAAGATATCATTCACAAGATTTAGGGAATACACTGGTTGCAGTTCGCTGTATTTTCCTCCCTTTTTAGCCTGACTCACATAGAGCTTGGATGCATTGAACAATACTCGCTGCTGGAAGGCATCAGACCATTCCATCTGCATTTCCACGCAGAACTTTCTGCCTCTGACGTCGGTGCAGAGTACATCAACAATGGTATTCTTGCCCCCTTCGAGCTGGGGCACAAGTTCTGTTGGCAGATACTTGATTTCTTGTATCTGCTCTTCTTCGCTGAGTGGCAGGAGGGCGTTCAGAAGACTGATCAGTCTTGCAGGATGATTGCCGAATATCTTCTTGAACGTGAGGTCTGCCTTAGGATCTAAGTACTTCATAACCATCTGTTTTAAAATCTACAGCGCAAAGTTACGACTTTATTTTCATATCTGCAAGAGATTTCGGGGAAAAGTTACAGAAAAAGGGTCTATATGCCACGATGAACGGGTGGCGTATAGCGGATTCTACGGCTCGTCCAGGTATTCGAAGATGAGTTCTACCTGGTGGCGGGTGAAGTAGTGGAGGCGCTTGCACTGCTGGGGACCATAAATGGCGGCAAACAGGGCGGGAATGCGCTTGATCCAGCGTGATAGGCGGGCTAGAGCCGCCTTCTCCGTTGCCTTGGGAAAGTAGAGCATCGCAAGCTCTGCCTTATCGTAATTTCTGACTTCTATCATAGGCTATTTATTCATTTTATAGGTTTCATTTAAAAACTCCGGGAAATTTTAAAATCTCTCTGAAAGATAGGAAATTATCTCTGAGAGATAAAAAAATATCTCTCAGGGAGAAATTGTTTTCTCTGTAGGATAGGGGGACTTATCTACCCTTATCCATCAGGTCTCTGTCGGTAGGCAGGATTTCCGAAACAATCCATTTGTTGCCGTCCTCTTCGTGCTTCTGCTGGAAACCGAGATTCTGCATCGTCTGGCTGATGTCACGGTTTGACATCGTGTCGCGGAAGATGGAATTGGTGCAGATGCGCTCCAGAATATCACTGGTGCGGCGACGGAAGATGTTCTGGACAGGCGTATCCTCATCGGGAACCTTGTAGAACTTGAGGATTCTTTCGGCTATGTAGTCGTTCACCTGGAACAGTTTGTTGCGCACCGACTGGCGTTTGATTTCCTCATCGGTGAGCCAGTATTTCCAGTCGTCCTCCGTCAGTCCCTTCTTCTTCTTTTCGAGCACCTTCCTGGCAAGTGCCACCGCCTGGGAGTAGATGCCCTCATAGTTGAAGGGATGGGTATAGGGATTTTCTATCTTCCGGATATGCCATGTCATGTATCTGCGGCTTTCGTCCTCAGGGATGATATGGACATTGTTGCTCGTGGCACAGAAGGAGGCATTCCTCTTCAGCTGGCAACTGTACATGTGGTAGGGGATGCGATAGGTCACTGCCATCTTGGTGATGCTGCTCTTCAGCGAATTCAGGTTCTTGCCATGGGGCACTCCGAACTCATCCAGCAGTACCAGTCCCTTCGAGGCTATCAGCTCCAGGAATTCCTTCGACTTGTAGTCGCCCGCCGAGTCGTTGGCGAAGTATTCTCGCAGCGATGGCGGGAGGAGGCGTTCGAAGAAGGTGGTCTTGAAGATGCCGCCCTTGCCCACGAAGATGAGGATAGCCTGGTTGGCGGTGTGGCTGGTGGTCCATTCCACGATCATTCCGACAAACCATTTCTTGAAAATCTCTATGAATTCCTCTTCCGTATGATAGTTGTTGGGACAGTCTATCACGGTCACCTTTCGGGCGAGTTCTGCGATATAGTCGGGGTCGCCCTCCTGCCAGGGTGGCAGGTCCTTGAGATATTCCTCCATCGGGTTGTAGTCGGCGCTGAACTCGCTGTTCACGATGATGTTGAGGCGCTTGGTTGAGGTTCTGATTCCGTCCTTTTCCATTCTTAGAAAGATGGAGTTCATGATGGAATCCTCCACGTCGGTCCAGCAGTAGTACTTGGTCTTTCCCACATAGCGTCCCCTGAGCTGCAGCTTGTTGGTGATGGTGTTGTGGCGGAAGTCGTAGTTGGTCTCCAGCCATTGCATGACGTTTTTGGTGGATGCGAGTTTTTTCGTGTTTCCTCTAGGCATTTCGCAGCTCCAGCATCCCTGGCTTTCCGTATGGTTGTATACCCAGTCAATCACCTGCTGTGTTCCGTCGTGTGCGGCATATTCCTTCGTCATCCATTGTTCCACATCCTCCTTCCTTGCCCCGTAGTTGTGGCAGAAGGTGGCAAACTGCATGACGAATTCATGCCGATGTCCCGTTTCGAACTGCACATACCAGTTTTTCGACATCTCTTCCACTTTTCTGATGATATCTTCAGAGTTGGGTGGTGTCGTGTTCTGCTGTTCCTCAGCCGTCGGGGCGCCTTTTCCAGCCTTACGCTTTCTAGGCGGCTTGCGTTTCTCTTCCTCCTTCTTCTCTTCGTTCCGGATGAAGTCTTCGGTCTCTTCCGGCGTCACGTCAATTGCCGTGGCATCCCATTGGAAGTAGGCATTCTCGTCGTGCGCCAGACCGCAGATTCGGGTCATGTTGGTGCACTGTCTGTCAGCCTTCAGTCCTAGTGCTTCGTCATACAGTTTCATCGCCTTGGTGATGGCTATATGGTGCAGGTCGGTGGCTGCCAGAGGACAGCCTTTGGGTCGGGTGTATCGGCACAGGATTCTGATTCCCTTCCCGCTGATGGTCCGGTAAGCCGCCATGGTGTTCCTGATGCCTTTCACCTTCTCCATTGCCAGTTCCATCTGTTCCGTTGAGAGGTTGTCATAGTCCAGCATGAGCCAGAAGGTTTCCCATCCGAAGTCTTCCAGCTTTTTTCCAGTGCGCATGAATTGGATAGAAGGGCAGATGCCATGCGATCTCTGCTTTCTACTCATTGCCAGTTTTCTGTCTATCTTGGCATCAATTCTATACCCTTCCGTATTCTGCTGGGTATAGACGTCAGTCGTGATGAATTCCTCCAGTTTCTGAAGGCTTTCCAGTGGACGGTTGATAGTAGTGTTCAACGTCTCGAAAAACGATGGCAGTTTGTCCTGTCCTTCTTTTTGATTTATCTTCATACTCAGAAATTTTTTAGTGGCGGCTTGCTTTTTAGGGTAGGTCGTCGATAATTAATACCGCCACAAAGATAGCATTTTTTTTCGAGAGATGCAAATCCGTCTTACGAACGTAGTAATATTGTCAACGAACAACCTGTTTGAAGCAATTTAGCCACATGAGCAGTTTAATACTTTTTGAGTATGATGCAGCAATCCTCAAATTTATTCTTGTAACTTGGAGTGATTGAAAATTCCTGTCCCATGACGATTACAGTATCTCCTATCTTTTTCGTGATGTAGTTGTAATTGACAGCAACGGATCTGCTGATTCTTATAAACTGTTCGCATCCGTCTCTTTGCAGCTGTGACAGCGTAGAATGGAGTAGGGTGCTATGCAGATGAATCCTACCATCGCCGGCGCATACCTCTGTATACGAACCGCATGCCTTCAGATATGCTATCTGATTGATAGGCAACACGGTATTTTCATCAATACCGTTCATAACCACGAATTTCTTGATAGGCAGCGTTTGTTGCTGGAGCTGGATTTTCGTTATCTGTCTGATGTCACGGATAACTTCTTTCTCCAGTCCCTGGCTGAGAAGATACTTCTCTGCATCCATTACTACTGCCTTTAGTACAGTTTTTACCATTTCGTCTAATGGAACAATTGCTTTTTTATGTTTCATTTTGTTTGTTTTTAAAAAATGCTGTAAAGTGAATCATTTTTTTGTAAATAGCCAAATCTATCTTGTGAATGCTATGTTTTT
>USQD01000150.1 GCA_900556795.1 uncultured Prevotella sp.
TGGGAAAAGCTGAGAAAAGAAGAGGAAGCTGAGAAAAGAAGAGAAAAAATTGAGTTTTTTCTGATTATCATCCTTATTCTTAAAAAAAAGTTGTATATTTGCACCATTATAACTAACTATAACAACAACATTAATTATGGGAATTAAAATGAGTTTTAAGTCACAATTATGTGCTGCAATCCTTACTTTGGGTTGCTCTAGCCTAACAGCTAATGCCATGGTTGGGAATGATGCTGCCAAGGAAAACAAGATTCAGCATTATCAACCATCTGCGGAAAATCTGGAATCCCGCAAGCAGTTCCAGGACGATAAGTTCGGTATCTTCCTGCATTGGGGATTGTACAGCATGCTCGCTACCGGCGAATGGACAATGACCAATAAGGACCTGAACTACAAGGAGTATGCCAAGCTGGCTGGCGGTTTCTATCCTTCTAAGTTTGATGCTGCCAAATGGGTGGCTGCTATCAAGGCTTCTGGTGCCAAGTATATCTGCTTCACCACTCGCCACCACGAGGGATTCTCTATGTTCAAGACCAAGTATTCTGATTATAATATAGTAGATGCTACTCCTTTCCACCGCGACATCGTGAAGGAGCTGGCGGATGAATGCCACAAGCAGGGCATCGCTTTGCACCTTTATTACTCTCATATCGACTGGTATCGTGAGGATGCTGTTTGGGGAAGAACAGGTAGAGGTACCGGCCGCCCTAATCCAAAGGGTAACTGGAAGAGCTACTATCAGTTTATGAACAACCAGCTTACAGAACTTCTTACCAACTACGGCAAGGTGAGATGTATCTGGTTTGATGGATGGTGGGATCAGGATCAGAATCCTAACTTCGATTGGCAGTTGCCAGAGCAGTATGCGCTTATCCATCGCCTGCAGCCAGGCTGCCTGATCGTAAACAACCATCACTCTTCTCCTTTCGAGGGTGAGGATGTTCAGGCTTTCGAGCGTGATCTTCCTGGAGAGAATAAGGCAGGATTGTCGGGTCAGGACATCAGCTGTCTGCCTCTTGAAACCTGCGAGACCATGAACGGCATGTGGGGTTATAAGATTACCGACCAGGATTATAAGTCTACCAAGACTTTGGTTCATTACTTGGTAAATGCGGCTGGAAAGAATGCCAATCTGTTGATGAACATCGGCCCTCAGCCAGATGGTGAGCTTCCTGCAGTAGCATTGGAGCGCCTGGCAGAGATGGGTGAGTGGATGAAGACTTACGGCGAAACCATCTATGGTACCCGTGGCGGCATCGTGGCTCCTCATGATTGGGGTGTTACTACCCAGAAGGGCAACCGTCTCTTCGTTCATATTCTGAACTTGAAGGATAAGAGCCTCTTCCTGCCTCTTGGAAACCAGAAGGTGAAGAAGGCATTCGATTTTGCCAGCAAGAAGCCGGTGAAGGTTCAGAAGTGCGAAGGTGGAGTACTCTTGAATCTCGGTGAGGTTCCTACAGAAATGGATAAGGTTGTGGAAATTGCACTCTAAGCTTGTGTGAATAACATATTGGAAAAGTGTCGTAATCTCTTGAAAACATAGAGATTGCGACACTTTTTTATCGGTGGAAAACTTTACCCTAAAAGGTTGGCGATAGTTTGCTTCACTCTTTCTGCAGATGTAACAGGAGAGTTGCTTTCATCAGCACCCTCGGCACCCATGTATACATTGGTATTGAGCTGCTTCATCTTGCTAGGTACGTTGACTCTTGCCGAGAAGTGATACTCGTGGATACCGGTAGCATCGAAGATGGTGCGGATGTTATCCTCGTTTACGCCACAGCCGGCAAGGAGGATAATGCGTCCTGCCGCTATCTTCTTGAGTTCTGCAAGAAGAGCCACACCTTCTACAGCCTTGGGTTGCTGACCCGATGTAAGAATGCGGTCGCAACCCAGAGAGATGATGTCTTCCAAAGCCTTCTGAGGATTGGCGGCACGGTCGAAGGCACGATGGAAGGTAACGCTCATCGGTTTCTGTTCATTACCGCCTTTCGCCAGTTCCACGAGTCGGCGATTCGCTTCCATGTCCACTTCTCCATCTTCTGTAAGGCATCCGATAACCACACCATCTACACCCAATTCCCGGCAAAGGCGAATGTCTTCTTCCATACGCTCAATCTCCAAAGGAGTATAGAGAAAATCTCCACCACGAGGGCGGATGATGACATGGAGCTTGGTTTGATGGAGTAATTTTCTGGCAATTTTTATCTCACCATACGATGGGGTCGTGCCACCTTCAGGTATACCTGCACATAGTTCAACACGGTTGGCTCCACCTTCCTGTGCAGCCAGACAGCTTTCTACGCTGTTGGCGCATATTTCAAACTTAAAATCGTCTCTGTTCATAGTTTCAAATTCTTCTTTCAGTTTAGTTACTTGATTTCTTTCTAATTCTTTTCTCTTTTTACTCGATTTCTCGAATTTTTCTGCAAAGATAACATTTTTTCTTTTGGGATAGCTATTATTTCGAAAAAAAACATTATTTTTGCAGAAAATTTGTAACGTAACATCAATATATTAACTAGAATACAATAATAGAAATTAAAAAGCTAACTAACAATGAGAAAATTTTTAGTAATGTTCGCTGTTATGTTTTTGGCCTCTTGGCAGACTATGATGGCGGCAAATGATCATTTCATTACCGATGCAACTTATCGTACGAAAATGGAAACGGCCTTTCAACAAAAGGTCAAGTTGGTAGGTAAGCAGTTCTATGACCAGAAGATGCTCAAGCAGCAGAAAGCTACCAGCGATGAGGCAGAGGCTTTGCAGTTTCTTTATGCTTACATGCCTTTAGCTGATGTTACTGACTATCCAACCAGCTTCTTCCTGGAAAACGTTCGCTCTAGCTTCGAGGCACGTCAGCAGATGGCTTGGGGCAGCAAGGTGCCTGAGTTGCTTTTCCGTCATTTCGTACTTCCTGTTCGCATCAACAATGAGAATCTGGACAATTCCCGTATGGTTTTCTTCAAGGAATTGAAGGAGCGTGTGAAGGGTATGAGCATGAAGGATGCCATCCTTGAGGTAAACCACTGGTGTCATGAACGAGTTACTTATCAGCCATCAGATGGCCGTACATCAGCTCCTCTTTCTACCATTCGTTCGGCTTACGGACGTTGTGGTGAGCAGAGTACTTTTACCGTGGCTGCATTGAGAGCTATTGGTATTCCTGCACGCCAGGTTTATACTCCTCGCTGGGCACATACTGATGATAACCACGCTTGGGTAGAGGCTTGGGCAGATGGTACCTGGTACTTCCTGGGAGCCTGTGAGCCGGAAGCAGTATTGAATCTGGCATGGTTTAATGCTCCTGCATCACGTGCCATGCTGATGCACACCAAGGCTTTCGGTGATTATAATGGTCCGGAGGAAGTGATGCTCCGCACCTCTAACTATACCGAAATCAACCTCATCGACAACTATGGTTCTTCAGCTCGCATCGATTTCAATATCGTAGATGCAGCAGGCAATCCTGTTGATGGAGCGAGAGTAGATTTCAAGATTTATAACTACGCCGAGTTTAACACAGTAGTTACCAAATATACAGCTGCAGACGGCAAGACATTCCTTTCTGCTGGCAAGGGTGATATGATGATCTGGGCTTCTAAGGGTGGTAAATATGGTTTTGCCAAGGCTTCTTTCGGAAAAGACAAGGCGATAACCGTAAAAATGATCTATGAGGTAGGAAAGCAAATGAGTGCTTCACAGCAATCTAATGCGGTAGCTTCTGCCAAGATGGTATTCTTCAGAGATTCATTCGATATCGTTCCTCCTCCAGAGAAAGCCAATATTCCTGAAGTTTCTCCTGAGGCAAGAGCTAAAAACTTAGAGCGTTTTGCTTACGAAGATTCTATCCGCCATGCTTATCTTGCTACCTTCTATAACAAGGAAAGTGCATTGCAGGCATTGAAGGATAATGGTCTTGCTTCTGGTTCTGAGGAGAATACTCAGAAGATGGTGAAATTCCTGGTAGGTTCAAGCGGAAATCATTGCGTTATCCTTTCATTCCTGGTTAATCATAGGGATAATCTGAATCGTGCTATTGGCTTGCTCGGTACATTGAGCGCCAAGGATTTGAGAGATATGCAGATGGATATATTGGAAGATAACTTCAATGCTAAGAGCAACCAGTTGTCTCCACGTGTAGAAAACGAGATGATCATTACTCCATTCAAGCAGTTCTTTGAAAAGAAATTTGCTAAGCAACAGGTTGCTTTCAAGAACAATCCAAGTCTCTTGGTTGAGTGGGTGAAGAAGAATATCCGTATCAATCCTGATAAGAAGGCGCTTCAGATAGCTCAAACTCCTATCGGTGTATATCGTGCTCGCCTTACCGATGCTCGCTCTCGCAAGGTATTCTTCGTGGATGTTGCCAGAAGTTTGGGTATCGAGGCTCAAGTGGATGAGGTGACTAAGAAAACACAGTATAAGAATGCAAATGGCGGTGAATGGATAGACGTTGATTTCGACAATGCTAAACAGGAGGTGGCTGCAAGAGGCAAACTTGTTATGAAATATGCTGATAATGGAGCTATTGATGATCCTAAATATTATAGCCACTTCACCTTGCATCGCATTAATCCTGATGGTTCTACCTCTCTCTTGGAATATCCTGAGGAAGGATGCACTTGGAGTGGTACCTTTAAAAATGGGGTGGATTTGGATGAAGGTGACTATTCGCTTGTTACCGGTACTCGTCTTGCCAATGGTGGCGTGCTTGCAGAAATGCAGATGTTCCATGTTGAAAAGGGCGGTACAACTGTCATTGATATGCACTTACGTACTTCTTCTACTGAGGTTACTGTGATTGGTAATTTCGACTCTGAGTCGAAATTCATGTTGTTGACTAGCCCTGAGGAAAATGGTGGCTCCTTTGCATCTGCTACAGCTAATGCCCAGGAGGTAAGCCTTCTCAGTCAGACTGGTCGTGGATACTTCATTACGGGAGTGATTGGTGTTGGTCAGGAACCTACTAATCATGCTTTGAAGGATATTGCCAAAGTGGCTCAGGTTTTTGAGAAATGGAATCGTCCTATCGTTCTCCTGTTCGAGGATGAGGCGTCTGCTCAGAAATTCAGAATCTCTGAATTCCATGGATTGCCAAAGAATATCATCTTTGGTTTTGACAAGGATGGGGCTATCCGCAAGCAGATTGTTACTAACATGAAGCTTCAGAATGCTAATCTCCTTCCTATGTTCATCCTTTCTGATACCTTCAACCGTGTGGTTTATATCTCTCAAGGATATACTATCGGCTTGGGTGAGCAGTTGGAGACTATTATTAAGAAACTGTAGTTGGTATCATCAGCTACAGCTTTCACCAGAAAAATGGAGAAGGAGGAATAAATAACCAAAAATCTCCTATATATAAAAGGTATACCCGTTGGCAGATCGGAAGAGCACACGTCTGAACTCCAGTCACGTTTCGGAATCTCGTATGCCGTCTTCTGCTTGAAAAA
>USQD01000151.1 GCA_900556795.1 uncultured Prevotella sp.
GAAGACGGCATACGAGATTCCGAAACGTGACTGGAGTTCAGACGTGTGCTCTTCCGATCTGGTTAAAGAAATTAAAATTGCTCCATTTCGTCTATAATTTGCCACGTTGAGTTTGCAAATATTCGTTGCTGTTCTTTATCCGGAAGTCACATCTTTCTACGAAATTCCACCTATTTAATATATACTGTAACTGAACTTTCGCATGTAAGCTCCACACGCCCTTTCAGCCCGTTTCAACCGTACAGTTAGAAAAAAGTTGCCCAAACATTTTGTAGTTTCCGCGATTTGTACTATCTTTGCAACAATTTAGGCAAGATTAAAGACAACAGAATAAAATACTACGACTTATGAAAATAAATAATCTAAGCGAGCACAATTGCATCATCAACCGCTACCTGGCAGAGATGCGCGACTGTGATTATCAAAAGAACCGACTCCTCTTCCGCAACAACATCAAGAGAATCGGTGAGTATGAGGCTTTCGAGATTTCAAAGACTCTGAATTACGAGAACAGAGACGTGACTACCCCGCTCGGTGTAGCCCAGGTTAATTTCCCTACAGACAAGATTGTCATCGGTACTATTTTCCGTGCCGGACTTCCTTTCCACGAGGGTTTCCTCAACATCTTCGACCATTCAGGCAATGCCTTTGTGAGCGCCTACCGCGAATATACCAATAAGGAGCATACCGAGATTGGCGTCCATATCGAGTATCTGGCTACTCCAGACCTTACCGGCAAGACGCTCATCATCGCCGACCCTATGCTGGCTACAGGTATCAGCATGGAGATGGGTATGAAGGCGTTCCTTACCAAGGGCACCCCTAAGCATATCCACGTGGCTTGCGTCCTTGCCGCTCCAGAAGGAATCGAGCATGTCAAGAAGACCTTCCCTGAGGATAAGACAACCATCTGGTGTGCATCTATCGATGAAGGACTGAACGAGCATAAATACATCGTACCAGGCTTCGGTGATGCGGGCGACCTCTGCTACGGAAGCAAGCTCTAAAGCGAAAAGTGGCTGTATAGAAAGCCACTTTCCTTTTTACTCTTCACTCTTCACACTTTGATACTAAATTCTTAACTATCAACACGTTAAGTGCGTGAAGAGTCAGGCTTCACTCTTCACCACTCTTCACCACTCTTCACCACTCTTCACCTTATCACGAGATCCAGCCACCATTGAAGACAGAAGCTGGTCACAATAGATGGCAAGAGTTGGTCACAATAGATGACTAAACATGGTTTCAAAATAATTTTGCGCTCACAAAGAAAGCCAGGTGAAGAGTGGTGAAGAGTCAGCTCCGACTCTTCACACCCTATACCAATTGTATATCAACCACTTACACCCAAGATGTGAAGAGTGAAGAGTGAAAGCGAGAGTAGCGTTTTATCCACAGGAATACGATGCGGCAACGCTTGCCTTCAATATTTCCTCACGACATAAAAAATTACGCCCGGCAATGGCACAATATTGCCCCAGCCGAGGGCAATATTGTGCCATAACCAGGCAAAAAGTGGAATGAGGCTTACTTCATTTCGCAAAGACGCCCTTTCCTTTCTCCATCCTCCTAATAATGGAAAGAACTTCCGCCTAGAAATTCTCGCAATAGGGAAGTTGGAGGCAGATTATTGTAAGGGATTCCCTTGAAATACTTCAGGAATTTCAGCAGTCTGTAAGCTTCCGCATATTCCTCGCAGTTTTCCGGAACCTGCTGCAGCAATGGTTCTGCCTGCATCTTGAGCACGGACAGCTCATAGAGCATCGCCGTATTCAGCATCGCATCGGCATTCTCCTGGAACGGGAATATCCATTTGTTCTCGCCAGCTCTTACCGATGGCCAGCGGTGAATGGTCTCCTGAGCCGATACACCTCTATATTTATAGTCGCGGATGATGCGGCGCAGCAGACGGTTGTCGGTTGTCGGGATATAATTATGATTATCCAGCAGGATGGTAGTCAATGCCGAAGCATACACGCGGTAAATCTGCTCTTCCGGAATATGCGCCGTCAGCTCTGGGTTCAGGGCATGGATTCCCTCTACCACCAGCACATTGTTAGGCTCCAGCTTCAGTTTCTTTCCGCTCTTGATGCTCTTGCCTGAAGGAAAATCATATTTCGGCAAATCCACCTCCTCACCACGGAAGAGGGCATTGAACTGGTCGTTGAGCAAGTCGAGATTCAACGCATAGATGCTCTCAAAATCATATTCTCCATTCTCATCCTTCGGAGTCTTATCCCTGTCCACGAAATAATCATCAAGTGAAATCTGCAATGGCTTCAGTCCGTTTACAGCAAGCTGAATGCTCAGACGCTTGCAGGATGTAGTCTTGCCGGAAGATGAAGGACCAGCAAGAAGCACGAGCTTCACACCCTTGCGCTGGGCAATATCCTCAGCAATCTTAGCCAGCTTCTTCTCCTGCAGTGCCTCGCTGATATTGATGATGTCGGTAGCATGACCGGCTTCGATAGCCTGATTGAAGTCGCCCACGGTTCTGATACCCAGGATTTCCTGCCAGCGATGATGCTCCTTGAAGATGTCGAACATCTTGTCCTGCCGGGTCATCTCGCCCAGCTCGTCCGGATTCTTGAGCGAAGGAATGCGCAGGAGCATGCCGTCATAATATTTCTCCAAGCCGAAGAGATAGAGCTGGGAGGTATTGGTGAGCAATGTTCCGTAATAGTAGTCTACGTATTCACCTATTTTATAATAGGTAGTATAGATAGAACCCGAAGTCTTGAGCAGTTTTACTTTTTCCACATCTCCCTTCTCCTGGAAGAGGGTGATGGCATCTTCCGTAGGAACGGTGAACCGGCGAATCGGCATCCGGGCATCAATAATCTCCTGCATGCGGCGGCGGATGATATTCACATCCTCATCCACAACCGGCCGACCGAGACGGATATCCACATAGAAACCGTTGGAAACCGGAATATCTATCACCACGTCTGTTGCCGGATAGATATCCTGCACCGCCTTGCAAAGTACGAAGAAGAGGGTGCGGGTATAGGCACGGGAACCTGACGCAGTTGTCATATCCAGAAATTCTACATCCTTACTGTTATATACACGATAATGCATACCCTCAACCTTATTATTTACCCTTGCAGAGACGGGTCCGTGGGTCATTTTGAGGTCAAATGAAGAAAAAACGTCAAAAAGTGTGCTTCCGATTTCGACTTTCTGAGTTTTTTTATTATTTTTGCAACGGATTTGAATTACTTGTTTCATTTGCATTAAAAAGATGTTACAAAGTTACACAATCTACTGCCCATCCAGCCCTTCCTAAAAGCTGTTTCGGGTCATCAACCTACTCCCCGGAGAGGAGCACGCTTACAGAGCGTAAAGTTACGAAGAAATTCGGATACTTCTTGTTTTTGACAACATTAATTAAGTTATAATATGTCTATTTGGATATTTTTCAGGCTTATTGGAGCACTCGCCCTACTTATGTTTGGTATGAAGACCATGAGCGACAGTTTGCAGAAGATGGCTGGACCTCAGCTCCGCCATGTGTTAGGAACGATGACCACCAATCGTGTGACGGGCATCCTCTCGGGTACGCTCATCACGGCTGCGGTGCAGTCTTCTACGGCTACAACGGTGATGACGGTATCATTCGTCAACGCAGGTCTCCTTACCCTCGCCCAGGCTATTTCGGTCATCATGGGTGCCAATATCGGAACCACGCTTACCGCCTGGATCATGAGTGCCGGCTTCTCGTTCAATATCACCGACTTTGTATGGCCTGCATTCTTCATTGCCATTATCCTGATTCACAGTAAGAAGCGCAAGATTATCGGCGACTTCATCTTTGGTATATCCTTTATGTTCCTTGGTTTGGGTACTCTTCGCCAAACCGGTATTGATATGGACCTGGCTCATAACCAGCCAGTTCTTGATTTCTTCGCAAGTTTTGATCCTCACAGTTTCCAGACTACCATCACCTTCCTGCTCATTGGTAGTATACTGACCATGTGCGTACAGAGTTCAGCAGCCGTCATGGCGATTACGATGATTCTCTGTTCTACCGGCGTATTGCCTATCTATCAGGGCATTGCGCTCGTAATGGGTGAGAACATCGGTACCACTGTAACTTCCAACGTGGCAGCACTTACCGCCAATACGCAGGCTCGAAGAGCGGCGATGGGGCACATGGTGTTCAACATCTTCGGTGTGCTGTGGATACTCTGCGTGTTCCGTCCGTTCATCCATCTAGTCTGCGGATGGGTAGGCTATGACGACATGATGGAGAAGAGCGATCCTCATTTCGTTGCCAACGCAGCCAAGCTCTCCTTCGTGCTTGCCGCCTTCCATACCACGTTCAACCTCTCCAACACCTTTATCCTGGTATGGTTTATCCCACAGATTGAGAAGCTGGTATGCAAGATTATCCGTCCTAAGAAGAATGCCGACGAGGACGACTTCCGTCTGCGTTTCATCCAGAGCGGTATCATGAAGACTCCGGAAATCTCTGTACTGGAGGCTCAGAAGGAAATCCACTGTTTCGCCGAGCGCATCCAGCGCATGTTCGGTATGGTGAAGGAACTCCTGGGCGAAACCAACGAGGACAAGTTTATCAAACTCTATACCCGCATCGAGAAATACGAGGGCATCTCTGACAACATGGAGATTGAGATTGCCAAGTACCTCGACCAGGTGAGCGACTCTCATCTTTCTGACGAGACCAAGGCAAAGATCCGCGCCATGCTCCGTGAGATTTCAGAAATCGAGAGTATCGGTGACAGCTGCTTCAACATCGCCCGCACGCTCAACCGCCGTTTCAAGGGCAAGGAAGACTTCATCACTTCGCAGTATGAGCACATGCACCAGATGATGGAGCTTACCGACAACGCCCTCACCCAGATGAACATCACTCTCGTAGGTCATAAGGGAGACAACGATGCCAACCTCTCTTTCAACATCGAGAACGAAATCAACAACTATCGCAATCAGTTGAAGAGCCAGAACATCAACGATGTAAACAACCATCTCTACACCTACGCCATCGGTACCATGTACATGGATATCATCCAGGAATGCGAGAAACTCGGTGACTACGTGGTGAACGTAGTGGAGGCCCGCATGGGTGTAAGACAGCATGAGGCATAATACCTCTTTTATATATATCAGAAAAAGAGGGTGTGTCATAAGTCCATGATGCACCCTTTTTTACTTCAGTATAGTCCCCCGCACCTCACGGAAAACGAAAAGGTGAATATTTAACGTATTTAACTTTCGATCACATCATCAGGAATCACGAAATAAGGGTTGTGAGGGGCGCTTTTAACCGACCCCATAATGTGGAGAATGGAAGTTATAGGACGAAATCCATAAAGGGGTACGGTTGAAACGACTCCCTTGAACGTAGGGTGTGATTACATGTCATACCCTTTGTTCTAAAAAGCATTTTTGTGTAGTTTACGATGCTACGTTTTACTGTTTTTTTGCTTGAT
>USQD01000152.1 GCA_900556795.1 uncultured Prevotella sp.
CCCTATTCCGTTCTTTGCCATTCCCCAAAAAACATTTACCTTTGCATCGTCAAACAGAAAAAGAAAGGAGTATTAAAACTAAAAAAAGATTGTTATGAACAAGAAAAATATGATATTACTGAGCTCTTTGCTCGTATGTTCGCTCGAAAGTTTCGCACAGAACAAGGTTGAGGCTACCGATTCCATCTTGAAGGATATGGACCTGGATGCTGTAACCGTGGTTGCTTCCAAGCCTCTGGTAAAGATGGAGACCGACAAGATGACCTACAACGTAGAGCAGGATGCCGATGCCAAGGCTTCTACCGTACTCGATATGCTGCGCAAGGTTCCGATGGTAACCGTAGACGGACAGGACAACATCACCGTGAATGGTTCTTCCAGCTTCAAGGTATACGTAGACGGAAAGCCGAATCCCATGTTCTCTGCCAACCCATCGCAGATATTCAAGGCGATGCCGGCAACCATGGTCAAGAACATAGAGGTAATCACCAATCCGGGAGCCAAATATGATGCAGAAGGAACGGGCGGTGTGCTCAACATCGTACTCAACAAGCAGACCGTGAATGGCGCAGGAGGCAACGACCTCAGCAATGGATATAACGGCAACATCAGTGCCACTGCCGGCAATCAGGCACAGAGCATCTCTGCCCTCATCAGCGGTCAGCAGGGCAAACTTACCTACAGTGCCAACGGTATGTACAACTACCAGAAGATGAACGGTACAACCATCTCCTTCGACCGTACGCAGAAAGACGGAAGCCTGATGAACTACTATCAGAAATCAGACATGAAGCAGCCGTTCTCGATGGGTAACATCAGTCTCAGCTATGAACTCGATTCGCTGAGCAACATCAGCGCCACGGCTGGCTTGACCACCTTCGGTCAGAAGCTGAACGGTCATCCGCTTACCCAAATGTCTGGAGGCATCTATGGCAAGGGCTTCGAATACGGCAACGAGATGAAGCAGGATCTGGACAACACATCTTTCAATGGAAGCATCGACTATCAGAGATTCTTCAACAAGGAGCGCACCAACTACCTCATCCTCAGCTATCTCTTCAGCACCAACCCTACCCATATCGACAACTATACGTTCTACGATGAAATCAGTCAGGTAACGGGGATTCAACTCCACGACCTGCTCTCCAAGAGCAAAACCCGTGGCACGGAGCACACCTTCCAGGCAGACTTCACCCACTCGCTCAGCGAGACACAGCGCTTGAACTTCGGCGCCAAATACATCGCCCGCACCAACAAGAGCGATTCCCGCTACTACGATGTGGCAGCCGATAAGACCGAGACTCTGAATCCAGCCAACAGCATGGAATACAAGAACACCCAGAATATTCTGGCTGCATACGCTGAATGGAAAGGAAACTTCGGAAAATGGGGAACGATGATGGGAACCCGCTACGAGCAGACCTGGGAAAAGGTGAAGTTTGAGCAGGGCAAGGGCGATGACTTCGACAAACAGTACGGCAATCTCGTACCTAGCGCCAGCCTTTCCTACAACATCGCTCCAGGCATGAACATCGGAATGAACTATCAGCTGCGCATCACCCGTCCTGGAATCACCTATCTGAATCCATACGTAGACCGCAGTAATCCTACTGCCATCTCCTATGGTAATACAGACCTCGACGTGGTGAAGTCGCATCAGCTGAACATGGTATTCAATTACTATAACCAGCGATTCATGTTGAGCACCACCCTGGGTTACGGATTCTGCGACAACAAGATAGAGCAGTATTCCTTCCTCGATGCCGACAACCTGCTCAACACCACCTACGGCAATGTTTCGAAGACCCGCAACGCCAGCATGAATGTATTCATCAATTGGCTGATGTTCAAGAAGACAAGACTGATGCTGAACGAGAGCTTGAGCTACAACGATTTGCGCAGCAATGCCCTGGGATGGAAGAACAACGGATGGAACAGCAGCACGATGATCAACCTGCAACAGACCCTGCCTTGGGAACTGCAATGGACCGTGGGTAGCATCATCCAGACCAAGCAGCATAATCTGCAGGGCTATCAGAGCGGTATGGCATTCTTCTATACCACCCTCTCCAAATCTATCGTGAAGGATAAGCTTGACCTGAGTCTGATGTTCCTCACTCCTACCGACGACAAGCTCAACATCAAGCAGAAGACCGTGGGTTCGGATTACGTACAGAACATGACCATAAAAGTGCCATTGCGCCAGATCAGTCTTACCCTGACATGGAAGTTCGGAAACACCAAGAAGCAATTCCAGCAGGCGAAGTCAAACATCAAGAATGACTTCCAGGAAGAGCAACAGGGAATCCAGACAGGAGGAATGGAGAAATAATAAAAACGGAAAAATCAGCAGGAAGACTCTTTCCTGCTGATTTTTCCGTTCTATACAACAGATTGTTTTTTATAATCTGATAGCTAAATCAATACCTGTCGGAGCTACCGAAAGACTGATATTGTCATTGATATCCTTCTCTTTCTCTCCATCACTCTCCTTTCCTTTCTTCTTGTTCTTTCCCAGAATCCAATCGCCTATCAGATAGCCGGCTTCTGCCGAGGCTACACCGATGGCGGCACCCGCCACGACATCTTCCCAATGATGGCGATTGCGGCGCACTCTATCCACAGCCACTCCCGTAGCCACTGCATAGCCCGCCACACCAATCCAAGGAGAAACCTTGCGATATTCGTGCATCAATGTGGTGGCACCGCAGAAAGCCACAGAGGTATGTCCGGAAGGAAACGACTCGTTATCAGTCCCATCGGGTCTCATCTTGTGTATCGACTTCTTGAGCGAATAGGTTACAGCTGCATTGACGCCGAACGAGAGCACCGAAACAGCAATCCTTCGCTTCCAGGAACTCTCAGCCTCCACGCCCAGCATCTTCAATCCGAAGACAGATGCCGTTGGCACCAGGCGCAGGACATCATCGATTCCATCACCATGATAGCGCTTGTAATGGGTAGTCTGCTCTATATGAACCGTTGTATTCTGCCCCATGGTCATCATCATATTCTGCGAAAATACAGGGGCAGGAATCATCATGATTCCACCTATTAATATCTTTCTTATTCTTTTCATATTCATGTTAATATGTCGTACCCGGCATGTATGGCGAAAAGGGAAGCCATTTCCATTTTGCTTCCATTTTTATCCTAGATTTCTTCTACTATCTCGCTCATGTCCTTGCGCTTCTTCTCGGCATGAGGACAATCTTCTGCAATATGCCCAATAGGAATAATAACTACAGCCTCGTAGCCCTCACGAGGGAAAAGCTGCTGCATCTTTTCGGTATCGTAATTGCATACCCAGCAGGTTCCTAGTCCACGCTCGGTGGCTGCCAGACAAAGATGCTCAGTAGCGATGGCTACATCAATATCTCCATGAGGCTTCTCATCATATCTGCGAACCCAGTTTTCATTCACATTTCTCATGCCCACGATATACATCGGTGCTGTTTTAAACCACTCACGATCGTAGCATTCCTGCAATTTCTCCTTAGCCTCAGCAGAACGGACGATAAGCCAGAGCCAAGGCTGTCTATTCACAGCAGACGGTGCCAGCTGCACACACTGCATGATATAATCCAAATCCTCCTGGCTTACAGCCTCAGAGGTAAACTTACGAGCCGAGAATCGCTCTTGACTCAATGCTAACATATCTTTCATATCGTTCTGATTTTACGATTGTTTAAACCTGATTATGGGCACAAAGATAAGAAAAAATTACGGAACAACCAAAAAACAAGGATAAAAGGTAATAGGTTTCGGATTATTTTTCGTAATTTTGCAGATTGTACAAGAAATCGTTGTTAATATTAAAGGAAATGATAGGATTGGCAGATTGCAACAACTTCTACTGTTCGTGCGAACGAGTGTTTCGCCCCGACCTGATAGGGAAGCCCGTGGTTGTCTTGAGTAACAACGATGGGTGCATTATCGCACGCTCTGAAGAAGCCAAGGCTCTGGGCTATAAGATGGGCGACCCGTTCTATCAGGTAAAGGAAAAACTGGAGGCTGAAGGCGTAGCTATCTTCTCCAGCAACTACACGCTTTATGGCTCACTCTCAAACAGAGTCATGTCGATGCTGTCGCACTACTCGCCCCTCATCGACCAATACTCCATCGACGAGAGTTTCTTCGAGGTGGACCAGTCTATGGCAAAGAGTTTCTTCAAGGAGAATCAGCCCATGGCAGAACGTTTCTTCAAGGAATATCCGAAGGAAAAACTTTCTTCCGTCACAGATGGTTCCCTTCTCCAACAATACGGTGCCAGGATTTCGGCTGATGTACTCCGAGCCGTGGGCATCCCTATCTCCATCGGAATCGCAGAGACGAAGACTCTGGCAAAAATCGGTTCTAAATTCGCCAAGAAATACAAGGGATATCAGGGCTGTTGTCTCATCGACACAGACGAACGGAGACGCAAGGCGCTGTCTCTCTTCCCCGTAGAAGACGTATGGGGAATAGGTAGGCAGATAGCCCGGAAGCTCGACTATATGGGAATCCGAACTGCCGCCCAGTTTGCGGACAAGAAAGAAAGTTGGGTGCGCAGCCATTTCAATATCACCACCGTCAGGACCTGGAAGGAACTGAACGGAGAGAGTTGCATCAGCATCGAGGAACTGCCGCAGAAGAAGAGCATCTGCACCAGCAGGAGTTTTGCCGACGAGGGCATTACTGACAAGAACGTGATAGAAGAAGCCGTGGCTAATTTCGCAGTACGCTGTACTGAAAAATTAAGGAGGCAAGGTAGCGTATGCCAGGGTATTACGGTGTTCGCATGGACTTCCAGATTCAATGAGAGCGTACCCGAATATACCATCCACGACTCCCTCACCCTACCCATCGCTACAAACGCACAAGATGAAATCGTGGGTGCCGCCCTCACCATTCTCAGAGCCAGATATCCCAAGCCGATGGCCGACAGCAGACCCGACCGTCCCGGAATGTCATTCAATTTCAAGAAAGCAGGTGTCATTCTGTGGCAAATCTCCCCCGACAATCCTCGCCAGCAGGACCTCTTCGACCCTATCGACCGAAGCAAGCAAAAGGCACTGATGGAAGCCATCGATGCCATTAACCGCAAGAACGGCTATGGCACGATAAGGCAAGCCATACAAGGTACCGATTGCCAATTCGATTTGAAACGGGAATACATGTCAAAACGTTTCACAACGAACATCAACGAAATACTGAAGGTAAAAACCCAATGAGATGCAAAATTAGCCCCTTTCAAAAAAATGGGCTCCATAAACTAAGAAAATGAATAAGAATAACGAAAATAATATAAAGCTGACATTTCACCCTGCGGAATTCGGAGAAAAGATGCCGATTCCGCTGGCTGAACAAAGCGTAAAAGCCGGCTTCCCTTCGCCGGCACAAGACTATATGGAGGGAGAAATAGACCTCAACGATATTCTGGTTCGCCATCGTGAGGC
>USQD01000153.1 GCA_900556795.1 uncultured Prevotella sp.
TATAAAGGGGATTTGCAGCTGCAAATCCCCTTTTTTTTCACCTTAATATGTCTGTTTTATCGTACATGAAACATTTAAAAACACGCAAGATACAAATTTTAACTGCACTTTACGAAAAAGGACATATCTTTGCAGCCGTAAACAATTAACAAAATAGTGATTTAATATACCTATAAGCTGTTAAACTATGAAGTTATATTTAAAACAAACAACAATCTTAATGGGTATGTGTTCCGCACTTGGGATGTATGCTCCAGAGGTACAAGCTAGCAATGGAGAAGCAAATTCTCTGATAGCAACTTCAGTACAACAAACAAAAAAGGTTACAGGTAATATCAGCGACTCAATGGGTCCGCTGATTGGTGCAACAATCAAGGAGAAAGGAACAGGTAACGGTGTAGTAACCGACCTGGATGGTAATTTCTCTATTAATGTAAAGCCTGGTACTACGCTCGTGATTTCTTATGTTGGTTACAACACCAAGGAAGTTGTAGTAGGCAATCAGACGAACATTAAGGTTTCGTTGGAGGAAGAAGGTCATAGCCTCAACGACGTTGTCGTCATCGGTTATGGTACCCAGCGCAAGGAAGCCGTAACAGGTTCTGTAGCTAACGTTACAGGTTCATTGGTACGTGAGGTTCCTGGTGCTGACATCACCAACGCCCTTCAAGGCCGTATCGCAGGTGTACAGATGGCACAGACTTCATCTAAGCCAGGTGCATCCATGCAGATTCGTATCCGTGGTACACGTTCCTTGACAGCCAGCAATGACCCATTGATCGTACTCGATGGTATTCCATTCGCAGGTAGTATTAGCGACATCGACCCTAACAACATCAAGAGCATGGACATCTTGAAGGATGCCTCTGCTACTGCAATCTACGGTTCCCGTGGTGCCAACGGTGTCATCATCATCACTACTTATAAAGGTTATCAGGAGCAGCGCCCTACTGTAACTTATAATGGTTACATCGGTGCCAAGACTCTCTTCCACCGTTATCCGATGATGAACGCAGAACAGTTCACCAAACTCCGTCAGTATGCTAACAAGTTCCAGAATGGTCCTGATGAGAAGTATTGGGGCGAAGACGGTGCTGTGGATATGGATTGGCAGGACGAATTGTTCAAGACTGGTATCACCACAAACCATGACATCGGTGTATCTGGCGGCTCTTCCAAGGGAAGCTACAACTTCGGACTCTCATACTATCGTGATGAAGCTGTTATCCCAACACAGAACTTCAACCGTTATGCCATGCATGCAGCCATCGATCAGGAGATTGGTAAATACGTGAAGATTGGTTTCAGCACCAACAGCAACTACAGTATCACCAATAATAGCGACCTCGGTCTCTACAACACATTGAGTGCAACTCCTATCGCTAACCCATATAATGAAGATGGTTCTTTGAAGACACGCATCCGCATGTCTAGTGATGACCAGTGGGTTTATACCAAGAATACCATTGAGAATCTTGGTGACAGCCACAAGGATCAGACAAAGTCATACGGTACTTACAACAACTTCTATGGTGAAGTGAAGATTCCTCACGTAGACGGATTGAAATATCGCATCAATCTCGGTTTGAACTATCGTTCCAGCGAATATGGTAACTTCGTAGGTCAGGGTGTATTCTCTGACAAGGATAATGCAGACTCTCATGCCACTTCCCGCTACCAGCGCACAACCAACTGGGCTATTGAGAACATGCTGACATACGACAAGACATGGGGCAAGCATACAATCAATGCGGTAGCTCTTTACTCTGCTGAGCAGACCAACTATCGCCAGACCAATATGTATGGACTCGATATTCCTAACGACAAGTTCCAGTTCTATAACATCGGTTATGCCAAGACTGTAACAGTAGATCCTGCTAACCAGGCATACTACAAGAGTGGTCTTGAGTCTGTTATGGGTCGTGTGATGTACAACTACGACAACAAGTATATGGCGAGCGTTGCCTTCCGTTCAGATGGTTCTTCCCGTCTGGCAAAGGGACACAAGTGGCATACTTATCCTGCCGTATCTCTCGGTTGGAATATCTCTCGTGAAAACTTCATGAAGGATATTACCTGGTTGGAAAGCCTGAAACTCCGTGTGGGTTATGGTGAGACATCTAACCAGTCAGTAAACCCATATTCTACCCTCGGTGCATTGAGCACACGTGCTTACAATTTCGGTAGCGACCCTAATGGTTATGCTGTAGGTATGTACGTTTCTTCTCTCCCTAACTCAGAACTCGGTTGGGAGTATTCCAAGACTTGGAACTATGGTATCGACTTCTCTCTCTTCGGTGGTCGTTTGAGCGGTACTGCAGAGTACTATGTTCAGAATACAGAAGACTTGCTGATGAGTGTTAACTTGCCATCAACATCCGGCGTAAGCAGCTATATGGCAAATGTAGGTAAGACCCGCAACAAGGGTTTCGAGCTTTCTCTGAAAGGAACCATCATCGACAATAAGAATGGATGGACATGGGATGCCGGTGTAAACTTCTATACCAATAAGAACGAATTGGTAGAATTGGCCTCAGGAGCAACACGTGACGAAAGTAACTGGTGGTTCGTTGGCAAACCAATCAACGTCATCTACGACTATGAGAAGATTGGTATCTGGCAGACCGACGAGGAAGCCATCCGCAAGGTTGCAGAACCTGGTGGTAACGCTGGTATGATCAAGATTAAATACAATGGTGACTATAACGCAGATGGCACTCCTACCCGTCCATACGGTGAGGATGACCGTCAGATCATGAAGGTAGACCCAGACTGGGAAGGTGGTTTCAATACCCGTGTAGCTTACAAGAACTGGGATCTCTCAGTAGTAGCTTCATACCGTCATGGTGGAACATTGATCAGCACCATCTATGGTTCACAGGGTTACCTGAACATGCTGACCGGTCGTCGTAACAACATTGATGTAAACTACTGGACAGAGGACAATCCTACAAATGATTATCCAAAGCCAGGTGGTATCGAGAGCAGTAACAACCCTAAGTATGGAAACTCACTGGGTTACTTCAGTGGTTCTTATCTCAAGATTCGTACCATCACATTGGGTTACAACTTCAATCAGCCATGGCTCAAGAAGTGTGGAATCAGCAAGGCTCGCATTTATGCAACCGTACAGAATCCGTTTGTTCTCTTCTCTCCATACCATGACGAATCAGGCATGGACCCAGAGACCAACTCATACGGTAACGAGAATCAGGCTGTAAACTCATTCTACAAGTCAAACTTGCTCGTAGTAGGTTTCAACACTCCTTCTACCCGCAACTGGTTGCTCGGATTAAACATAACCTTCTAAAAATTGACAACAATGAAAATTCGCAGTTATATATTAGCAGCAGGACTTCTTGCATCTGGCCTTGCATTTACAGGTTGCTCTAGTGTGCTCGAAGAAACCGACCGTCAGGGATATACCCCTGAATATTTTAAGACAGAAAAAGGTGTACAGGCAGGTATCACATCACTCTATGCCAACCTTCGCTATTATTGGGGCAATGGTTATTGGCTCATAGCTACAGAGGAAGGCACCGATGAGTATACCTACGGACATGGTGGTAACGGAAACGATTACCCTATCGATATGACAGAGCAGATTCTGAATCCAAGCAACTGTCGTGCAGACGTTTTGTGGAACGTAGCCTTCTCTGATATCAATACCGCAAGTGGTGTGATTGAGAATGGTTCTGCGGCAGGCATTGCAGAAAGTCTTTTGTCAGAAGCTCGCTTCTTCCGTGCATTAGACTACTTCGAGTTGGTTCAGACCTTCGGTGGTGTTCCTTTGGATTTGGGTGCCGGTGAGTTGAAGTTCAACATCAATGCTACCCGTACTTCTACCCGTAATACCGTACCTGAGGTTTATACCAAGGCAGTATTCCCTGACTTGAAGACAGCCATTGAACAGCTTCCAGATGCTGGTCGAGTAACTGGTGGAGTCACTAAGACAGCAGCTCGTCTGGTATTGGCTAAGGCTTATCTGACATATGGATGGTGGTTGCAGAATCCAAACAACATTCCAACCTATCCTACATGCGACCGTCAAGATCCAGACGGACATGATGCAGCATGGTATTTCCAGCAGGCATACAATATCGCAGTAGAAGCCATCAACAATCCTGCAGGATTTGGTTTGCAGAAATCATTCTATATGGTTAATGTGGGTACTAATGACCGCAACAACGAGATTTTGCTCTATGCTGACCACAACGAGTCTAACAACTACTATGATGGTGGTACCAACTTCGATTGGGCAAATGGTAATGCGCCTGGCAACTTTGCACGTTGGATGTGCCGTTGGGACTATACCTTCCTGGAGACATCCAAGAATGCAACGACATGGGATGCATTCCGTTCTGTACAGCGTGAAGCCGTTCAGGGAAAGGACCGTCCTTGGAAGCAGATGGCTACTCCTATCGAGGTAATGACCAAGACTTTCGCTGAGAAGAAGATGGACTCTCGTTTCGACGGAACATTCGCTTATCAGTTCCGCAGCAACTGGGATAAGTCTGGTGCTATTTCAGGCACAGCATATAATGCCAACGGATTACCTGTAAACGCCCAGGATTCTATCCTTACCTTTATTGATGACAGCGAAGCTGCAGGCATCGTTTATCCACAGGCGGGCGTAAAGAATGCAGCTGGTGATGGTACCAAGACTGCTGGCTACAGCAATGTAGGTGCTGGTGTTCTCCCTGGTCGTGCCGACTGGGTGATTGCAGCAAGTGGTATCAGCCGTTATGCATGGTTGAACAACTGGAAGAATGGTATCTACCGTTCAGACAATGGCAACACATTGGGTAAGCCTAATGGTGACAGCCCACGTCCATACCCAGTATTGAAGTTCTCTGAACTCTACTTTATCGCTGCCGAGGCTGCAGTAAAGGGTGCAACAACAACTGGCAACTGGACCGCTCGCAACCTGATCAATGAGATTCGTGGTCGTGCAGGTGTCTGGACATACGACAACAACCGTCAGCGCGAGAAGGTGGCAGACTACAGTCAGCAGATGAAGGATGCTACACCTCAGAATATCACCATCGAGTATATTCTGGCAGAGCGTTCACGTGAGTTCTTCGGTGAAGGTTACCGTTGGTGGGATCTCGTCCGCACCCAGACATGGAAGCAGATTGCAGGAACCTATACCATCTGCGGTCTTACAGCAGGCGATCATACTCCTAAGACTTGGAAACGTGTGCTCATCACTCCAGAGAAGTATCTCCGCCCTATTCCACAGGGACAGATTGATGCTCTCCAAATGTCAGCAGAGGAAAAGGCTGCTTATCAGAACCCAAGCTATACAGAATAAGACAAGCTACAATGATAGAATAACATATTTTCGACAAATATACTAAATATAAAGAATATATGTCGAAATACACTTAATTAACAAAAGAAGTGGATATATTGTTTCATATTCC
>USQD01000154.1 GCA_900556795.1 uncultured Prevotella sp.
CTTTGCATCATTTAATAATAGTAGATGATAATGATTCTTATTAACTTTTAAGTGAATTACGAAATGACAGGCTTTTCTTTATTTCAATCGACTGGTCTAGCCGATATTGTAGGTGTATGTATTATATTGTCCATTGCATTGGGGGCTTTTTCCCTCATGTGGATGGATTATAAAAACTATCTTGAGGAGAATGACAATAAGCATTTTAATGTCTTGGATTTTGTCCTCAAGGAGCAGTTGTATATATTTATCTTTCTTGTCTTAGCCTTCCTGGTAGGGGGTGAGATGTTGCTGCAAGCCTATATGTAGCAGTTCTCTTTTATTTTTTCGGATAAAAGATTTGTTAGTACGATACTTTTTTTGTAATTTTGCAGGCGATTTTTGATTTCAAATTGCAAGATATAATAACAATTATGAAAATAGGATTTGACAACGAGAAGTATTTGAAGATTCAATCCGAACATATCAAGGAGAGAATCTCACAGTTTGACGGAAAGCTTTACCTGGAATTGGGAGGCAAGCTTTTCGATGACCATCACGCCAGCCGCGTTTTGCCAGGTTTCCAGCCTGATAGTAAGCTGCGCATGTTTCAGAAAATCAGCGATAGCATCGAGATTGTTATCGTGATCAGTGCAGCCGATATTGAGAAGAACAAGAAACGTGCCGATCTGGGTATCACTTACGATGAGGATGTGCTTCGCCTGCGTGGTGAGTTCCAAAACCGTGGCTTTATGGTGGGTTCTGTTGTTATTACTCATTTTAACGGTCAGCCTGCAGCCATCGCTTTCAAGCAGCGCTTGGAGCGCGAGGGTATCAAGACTTACTGCCATTATCTCATCGAGGGGTATCCTCACGATGTAGATCTCATTGCTTCTGATGAGGGTTTTGGCAAGAATGATTATGTAGAGACTGAGCGTCCGCTGGTCATCGTTACTGCTCCGGGTCCTGGTAGCGGTAAGATGGCTGTCTGCCTGAGCCAGCTTTATAACGAGAACAAGCGTGGGGTGCGTGCGGGTTACGCCAAGTTTGAGACTTTCCCTGTATGGAATCTCCCGTTGAAGCATCCGGTGAACATCGCCTACGAGGCTGCTACTGCCGACTTGAACGATGTGAACATGATTGACCCATTCCATCTGGAAGCATACAACAAGATTGCCATCAACTACAACCGCGACGTGGAGATTTATCCTGTGCTCAACGCTTTGTTTGAGGGTATCTACGGAAGCAATCCATACAAGTCGCCTACGGATATGGGTGTGAACATGGTGGGTTTCTGCATTTCGGATGATGAGGCTTGCTGCGAGGCTTCGAAGAACGAGATTATCCGCCGTTATTATGCGGCTACCAACAAGTTGGCTGCCGGTGCGTGCAACGAGGCGGAGATCAGTAAGATTCAGATGCTTTTCAAGCAGGCTAATATTACCACGGCTTATCGCAAGGTGACTGTAGCGGCTAAGGATCACAAGAAGGCGACGGGTCATACTTCTGCTGCGATTGAGTTGGAGGATGGCACGATTATCTGCGGTCACAGCAGTGAGTTGCTGGGTTGCAGTGCGGCATTGCTGCTGAATGTAACCAAGCATCTGGCGGGCATCGACCATGAGTTGAAGCTGATTCCTCAGTCGATGATTGAGCCTATCCAGCATACGAAGGTGAACTATCTGGGCGGTCATAATCCTCGTCTTCATACGGATGAGGTTTTGGTAGCTCTTTCTGTTCTTTCAGAGAATGATGAGAATTGCCGGAAGGCATTGGAGCAGTTGCCAAAGCTCCGTGGCTGTCAGGCTCATTGCACCGTGATGCTGAGTGATGTGGATCAGAAGATTTTCAAGAAGCTTGGTGTCAGCATCACCTGCGAGCCGGTATTGAAGAAGTAAATTCGGCTTGGATTCTGTTGAAGAAGTAGATTCGGATAAAATAAAATACCCCCGAAAGGGTATAGTTAATCGTGAGGTTTGATTAATTATACCTTTTCGGGGGTAATTCTTTATCTTTCAACCGGCATTCCGAGCTTGGTCCAGTTTAGGATTCCGCCTTCCATATCATATACCTTGAAGCCTTGCTTCTGCATTTTCTGGCAGGCACCATGGCTTCGCTTTCCGCTTCTGCAATAGATGTAGTAGGTGCGGGATTTATCCAGCTGCTTGATGCCGGCATCGAATGCTTCGGGATTGAGGTAATCCAATTGTTGGGCACCTGCCAGATGACCTTCTGCATATTCCTTGGAAGTGCGGACATCTAGAAGGATGCTGGTTGTATCTGCCTTTGCCTGGTCGATAAAGGCCTGTGGAGCCAATACGATGATACCGTCGGATGGGGCTGATTTTGATGATTGACCAGCCTGTGCTGAGCAGCCGGTGGTTGATAAGCCAACAGCTGCTAAAAGTGATAAGAGTATTTTCTTCATTTCTTTTTTTTGTTTATACTATTCTTATTTTTTGTTTTTTTTATTCTCGTTTGTTCTGCTTGGCAGAATGAATTGCTGAAAGAAATTATCTCAAAGCCATGACTCTGCTGAGAATCAGCTTTTTGTATTCCTTCTTCATGCTATCCGGCAGGAAAGAGGCTTCTATGAGGTCGAGCCATTTCACGATGGAGCGACGGAATTTCTTGGCGATGTTGTTGATTACCTTTTCGCTGAGTCCTGATGCGGTCATTACCTTGATGAAATCTGCTTTCTGAATCTTTCGCTTTCTGCCATTGAGCGTCAGGGCGAGTTCTTCTGTATCTTCCGGCATTACAATCTTGGTGCAGAGAAGGTCGTAGGCAGGGGTTAAACCATAGCCCAACTTGCGGTTGTTGTAGAGCGAGAAGTTCTTGAGGTGCATGTCGGCGTTGCCGGTAATCCACGAGAAGATGACTAACTCCCAATAGTTCACGAGGTCGAGCTGCGAGAAGGAGGAATACTTTTTGATGAGTTTGGCTACCTGCTCGTAGGATCCTTTGTATTTGTATTCGGTGAGACGCTCGGACAGCTGGCACATATCCTCCATCGGAATTTTTGTTCCATCGTCCTGGCGGTCTATTCTCCGGGTGATGTAGCAGAGTTCGCCATCGGCAAAGCGGATTAAGCCATGGGGAACTACGCTAATTTTGGCGGCTTCGGCGAGGTGCATCGTGAGATCTTCTATTTCGGGAAGACTGCGATAGCGATCGGTTTGGGGCTTGAGGATGTATTTTCCCCAGAGGCCTACGATGGTGAAGCGGGATGGTTCGTTCTTTCCGCCTGGGTTGACATCGAGCGAGAGCTTTGCCTGCACACCCGTGAGGGTGGTTTGGGCACGCACCACTTGCTTTGCCAGGTCGCCGATTTCCTTTCTTACGTAGGGTAGGACAGGGGCTTCCTTGGTGCCGAAGAGTTTTCGGGCGCAAGCAGGATGGTAATCTACCTGGCCTGGCTTGAGCGGTTTATAGCAATATAGACATTTCTCCATAGTTCTTTCTCCTTTCTAGTTTTTGGGTGAAGCATTTGTTCCTTCTGCATGGGAGTCATCTACTGGGATGACGCTGACGGCTCCGATGCAATCCTTGCAGCAGGCGAGGAGGAGTGACATTCTATCCCGCTGGTTGATTTTCCAACTGCTTTCTGCGATGTTCAGCAGCCATCCTTCTGGGATCAACCCATCGAAGAAGGGGAACAGCACGGTATCGTGGTAGGGTTCGTTGGATAACGGGAGCGTCAGGCTCACGGCTTCTGCACCATCCGATGCCAGATAATCAGCATCGTAAGCGAAGGTGAAGCCCGTTTCATCTTCCGTCAGCAGGCCTACGTATTGGTCGTAGAGATAAATCTTTCCTTGTTTCATAAAATTCTATTTTTATTCTTTTCTGATAGGAACGGGACCGATTTCCTGACCGAAGAGGAGGAGAACCTGGTTAACTTTGTCGAGTCGCAAAGTTTCCTTTCCCTGCTCCAGTTCTCTTACGAATCTTAGGCCTACGCCCGATTTCGCAGCCAAATCTACTTGGGTCAATCCGAATTGCTTGCGCATCTCCTTGACGTATGATGATAATGTATTGCTCATATTTTGTTCATTTTATACCCTTTCGGGTAAAATCCTACTATTAAAGATATTATATTATACCCTTTCGGGGACAAATATACGAATAAAAAATGAAAATACCCCCGAAAAGGTATAATTTATAATATCATTTAACAAATTATACCTTTTCGGGGGTAATGTTATGTGCCAATTAATACTGACTGAGTAAATCTTCGATGATATTTTTCAATTCTGGCAATTCGTTTTTGATAGTATCATATACGATCACTTCGTCGACATTGGCGTATTCGTGAGAAATCATATTTCTCATACCATATATCGCTTGCCAAGGAATGTTAGGATAAGCATCTAAAGGCTTTTCTTCTGCCTTTAAAAGTTTACCCACATGTTCACCAATGACTTGTAATCTCATAACACAAGCATTGAAGGCCATATACTTTGTTGGGGAAAGCATGAAATCATCAGCTGATTCTACATCTTTACTCCATTCTTGTATTAACTCGATGGATTCTTTGATTTCTTCGAGCTTGTCATGGATGGTACTGTGATTATACATAAACGGCCTCCTGATTGATGTTTGACTGTAATAAAGGGCGGAGCGACTTGCGGAAGCGGACTAAATCAACTTTGTTATTAAATAATTTACTTAAAGCTTCATGTAAGTTGTGCATGAGCGAGAGAGTTGGCTTTTTTACTTCCACAACAATATCTATATCACTTTCTTCTGTGTTTTCGCCTCGTGCTACCGAACCGAAAATTCCGAGTTTAGTGATACCAAAGCTATCTCCAAACTGTAGTTTGAAGTTGGCTAGTTTTTCCAAACATTCTTGTAACTTTACCATAACTTATCATGTTAGTTGCTACAAAGATACTCAATTATTATGAAACTGCCAAATGAATTTGCTGTTATTTTATGATAAGTCTAGAAAACTATCAAAAAAAGCGTAATGAACACCTTTTGGGGTAATTCATTACGCTTTCATTTATCTAGAAAACTTTATTTCCCGAGATTATTCTTTTCCAAGATTATTCTTTTCCGAGATTATTCTTCTTCTCGTTCAGTTCTGCCTGCTTACGCATCATCTCTTCCTGCTGCTTGCGCTGCAACTCCTGGAGGGCCTGCATTCTTGCCATGAGGCCGCTTGCCTTCTTAGGATTGTTCTTGTTTTCCTCGTAGCGCTTCTCCAGAATGGCGAGGAGCTTCTCGTCGTTGGTGGTCTTGCGCAAGGTCCACATGATTGCGGCACTGAAGAACAAGGAGATGAAATAGTAGAAGTTCAAACCTGCCGAGTAGTCGTTGAACATGAAGAAGAACATCAATGGCATGAGATACATCATCCACTGCATCATCTTCATCTGCTCTGCCTGCTGACC
>USQD01000155.1 GCA_900556795.1 uncultured Prevotella sp.
TATCTTCATATAGAGATAGATTCTGTCTTCTATAGAAATATTATTCTATCACTTCCATTTCTTCCTCTTCTATTTCCTCCTTGATCTCCTTCTCTTTCTTTCCGAACTCAGGATCTATCTTCAGGAAAGCGGTAACCAGGAAAGTGATGGCGCAGCATGCCATCACGATAATGAAGAACAAGCGATAGCCTACCATATCTTTCAGATATCCCGAGACCATACCAGGCAACATCAATCCGAGATAAGAGATACCCGTGCAGATGGAATAATGGGATGTCTTGAACTTGCCCTGGCTATAGAACAACATATAAAGGGTAAGAACCGTGAAGCCCAAACCATAACCGAACTGCTCGATAAAGAGGCAGCTCGAAACCACGATGATGTCACTATTGAGTGAGTAACTCAAATAGATGTAAACCACATCAGGCAGGGTAATGGCACAAACCATCGGCCAAAGCCATTTCTTCATACCATCCCTACTCACCAGAATACCACCGATGATGCCACCCAGCAGTAAACCGATTAGTCCAACAGTACCATTGGCAAAGCCATATTCCTGCGGAGACAATCCCAGTCCGCCCTGCGAATTAGGACGAAGAACGAAGGTTTTGGTCATTGTATTCAAGAGTGCTTCCGGGAAACGATAAAGCAGGAGGAAGAGCATCACACAGATGGTTTCTCCCAATCCGAATTTCACAAAGAAGGTGCGGAACATATTCTTCAGTTCGTGCGCAACTTCGCCCACCGTTCTATCTGTCTGCACATCCTCCTTCGGACGCGGCATGAACCGGCTATGATAGAGCCACAATCCGATGAAAATACCTGCCAATCCGTAGAAGATAAGCGCCCATGAGAAGCGAATCTGATTACGGAACAGCACCTGGAGAACACCAGCCAACATCACCAGGAATCCATTCACGAAGATGATGGCAAGGCGATAGAAGGTATTTCTCAAACCCACGAACTTGGTCTGCGTATGCTCATCCAACTCTATCATATAGAAACCATCCGCCGAAATATCGTGGGTGGCACTACAGAAGGCGATGAGGAAGAAGAAACACATCGTTGCCTGGAACCAGAAGGCAGTAGGCAGCGAAAAGGCGATTCCGGCAAGAGCAGCTCCGATGAGCGCCTGCATCGTCAATACCCACCAACGCTTAGTCTTCAGCAGATCAATGAATGGACTCCACAAGGGTTTGATAACCCAAGGCAGGGCGAGCCACCCGGTATAGAGACCCACCTGGGCATCTGTCAAGCCCAACTGCATATACATTACCACAGAGAGGGCTGTCACGATAACGTTAGGCAGTCCTTCCGCAAAGTAGAGTGTCGGAATCCAAGCCCATGGATTCCGACTATTTTTCTTTGTTACCATTTTACATCACTATTTATAGAGTTTCTTGATTTCAGCTCCCTGATAGTAGTGCAGAAGGATGGCATCATACAGATAGCCTTCCTCGCCCATCACGGCTGCACCAATCTGACAGAGACCTACTCCATGGCCCCATCCTGCACCGATGAGTTCGAAACGCTGAGGTACTCCCTGCTCATCTATATCATACTTATCCACGATAAAGGCTGAACTGAGGAGATGACTGTCACTCAGCGTGCGGCGGATTTCGAGTTCCTTACCGATGGTGAAGGTTTTCTTCGTACCGATAATCTGGAGTTTACTGATTCTTCCACTCGTTCCCCGTTCTACGGACTTCATATCAAGGACAGAACCCAAGTCCATCTTCAGTCTGTCAGCAATGAGCTGCTGCAGTTTCTCCTGAGTAAGGGTTACCTTCCAGCGATAGAAGTCTACCGTTTCCTGGTCGTAATCATTCAACACCTGTGAGAGGATTCTCTTGTCCTGCGTGTTGCAGAAAGCAGGAGGGTTGAAGCGGATCCACTTCTCAGCCTCTTCCTCATTTGTCAGATTAGGCAAAGTAGATTCTATTCCTAATGCAATATCCCTCACCGCAGTGAGATAATTCTTCGGTGTATCTTCCCAACAGTACTGGAACTCCTCTGTGACTCCACCGCAACATTTAGAGAATCGGGCATCGCATATCTCATCACCATCCAGGAGCACCTGTCCCTTGGTCTGACGAATAGCCTCAGCAACATGTGGAGAAGTTTCCTTCGTGATTCCCTGGTAACGCTGGCAATGGTCATCTGCACAAACATCAAAGATGGTATGGTCTTCGCGATCGTACCAGCGGATGAGCATATCTTCCTTCTTGGTGAAAGAGAAGAAATTGTTACCACTCTCTGCAACATCCCTACGCTTCTTCATCTGCGCCAAAAGCCAGGAACGGGAGATAACGGCATGTGCCTTCAAAAGTTCGAGACTGGAAGTGGCACTCATCTCACTACTGATTACACTCTCCAGATACTTCTCTACAGGCAGTTCGTTGATGGCACAAATCTTATCCGACTCGACCACGAAACGCAATGTTCCGAGGAAAGTCTGGGTTTCCTTGCGCTCCCAATGGAAGTTAACACCAATCGTAACATCGCTCAGCGAGAAGGAAGCGTCCGCACTCTGTGGATGGAAAGTCAAGGAACTATACTGATTACCGTTCCAGAGTACACCACCTTCTGAGAATTCCACCTCCTGTTCGCCGATTACAGTCTCGCCCTTAGCCAGATAAGGTTTATTGAGAGAGAAATGAATCTTCTGTCCGCTCACAATACCCACCTTCACCTCAGGTTCCTTGTCATAACTGTATAAGGCAGAAGTACCGACCTGCAGTTCAGCTTCCTTTGAAGCCTTGAGTTTGGTAACGATGCTGTTCATCTTATCCGTAGAGACACCACATTCCTGCAGAATGGCAGTAGCACTCTCTTCGGTCAACTTACGGAAGTCTTCCTCACGGGGAGTAATGATGAGTCCCGACATGTCCAAGGCTCCAGGAGAAACCATCATTTGAGCATCGCCTTCTGCAAAATAAGCCTCAGGACGATGTTTCTCTCTTGGAATGACCACAGAGATATACTCATCCCCCTTACGCCATGCAATGATATTCATCATCGGTTCAGTCTCATCACCACGAACAGGCATCGACTTATAGAGACGTTGGAAAAGAGCCTCATCGCTGTCCTCACTCTTGGAGATGATGACAAAAGCTGGAACAACAAAGTCATGAATCAAGGCAATCTTTTCGTCATCATTCAGAGAAATGATATCAGTAAGGTTGCGAGAAAGTCGCTGCCAATTAGCCTGCAAAGGCAAGATGCCGCTGGTACCTGCCTGGAAATGAAGATGATCAGGAGCTGAGGCTCCACACTTCGGACCGTTATAGAACACCATCAACTCGCTATGCAAGCTCAGGAACCGGTGCATCTCACCATAATTCTTATAGATAGACTGTGGCTGATGCTTTCTTGCAGGAATCGTGAAATGAATAGGCAGAATCGGGAACGGATTCACCAAGAGAAGGAAGCGTTCATCTATCTGTTTTGAAATCTGCTCCTTAGGACGGTTCTTGTCGCAAAGGAAACATGGGCGATCACCCAATGTCTTCTTATCAATCTTGGCTCCGGTGCTCACGATACGTGCCGGATTCCACTGCACTTTCAACTGGTCGGAAAGCTGATGGGTCTCCACATGCTTGAGATCACGGAAGCGGTGACGGGCATCAGCCCATTTCTCCATCTGGCGATTGAAGAAACGGGAGATACTGCTATCTTCCATTATATCAGCCTTGCCCTGCAACATCTGCTGGCGCGCCTTCAACTCCATGGTGCGAAGACGGTCCTTATAAAGATTATTGGCATTTACCTTATCGATACTCAAGGCAGCATCACTATTTCCTCCCCAACGACGGCAGAGGTAAAGTTCATCGTAGATTCTGCCAATACGGTAGCGACGAGAGAACACCAATCCCAAGGCATAGTCCTCACCATAACTGGTATTAGGAAATTGAATCTGACGGACCAATGGGGTAAAGAAGGCACGAGGAGCGCCCAATCCATTGATACGCAGAGCATTATTACAGCCATTATCTTCGGTCCACTCCTTATGGTCTATCAATCCAGGAGGCAGAGTATTGAGATCGAAATCGCACATGCGATAAGAGCCGATCATCATGGCCGCCTTCTGCTTATGGAAGGCATCTACTATCTTTTGCAGCGTCTTAGGTGACGAATAGAGGTCATCACTATCCAGCTGAACGGCAAACTTACCGCAATGGTCGCTGTTGATAGCCATATTCCAGCAGCCACCAATGCCAAGGTCGTTGCGATCAGGCACAATCTGGACAAGGCGTCCTGCCTGCTTATCATTCCGTTCCTCCATCTCATGGGCAATCTCTGAAAGGATTTCGCCCGTACGGTCGGTAGAATGATTATTTACCACGATAACATTAAACTTGAAGCTGGTCTTCTGACTGAGTGCGCTCTTCACTGCGTCAGCTATCGTCTTTTCACGGTTGAATACCGGAATAATGACAGAAGCCTCGTATTCAAACTCCTGCTCATCAAAATCAGGCTGTCGATAGTAATTGGTATCAACCAAGGCTCCCACCTTTTCGAGATGATGGGTGCAAGCCTTCTCCATCTCTATCTGTACCTCCCGGTTGCGAGGGTTCACATAGTCGAACTGCTTTTCTCCACTCTTTCTGGTATCGAGCTCATCTTCCGTATAGAGGAATTCATTGATATGGAATATCTCTCCCACTCTACTCAGATAAAGACGAAGGTCATAGAGTCCAGCAAACTGATATTCCTGTCTGTCCTGCTGCGCTGCATAGTCGAGAAGATTCTGTGCCTTCACAAGCCAGAGACTTCCGAAATCGAAGTCATCCCGAAGTGAACCAGCCTGATAGTCGATGACCGGATGCTTCTCCAGTTTACCCTCCTGAACAGAGTAATGATCGGAGTATACCATGACCGCTCCCGTATCATCAGCGGTACGGAGGAAACGTTCCAAGGCATACAATCCCCAACGGATAGGAGTAGCTTTGGTACAAATGATTACATAGTCGGCATCGGTGTTCTCAGCAATACTACTAACAGTATTGGAACTCTCCAATCGGTCGACAACGATAAATGTACAACCATCAGGCACTTGATGAGACGCAGCGAAATCAGCACTCACCAAGAGATTGATATGTTGAACAGTCTTGTTGTCATGAAGTTCCAAGAGTGCTTCCTGGGCAACATCCAGGTCTTCACAAGGCAAGAAAAGGTCTATTTTTTGTCTCATTTCTTTGTTTCTATTTTTTCGTTTTTCGTCCCATTTGGGGGCATCAAACTATGTTTTTTATCTTTATTTCAACTTATTATCTTAAAATATGTGGCAAAGATAACAATTTTTCGGCAAAAAACACTATCTTTGCAGTATGAATAATGAAAAAAAATATCTTTTGGGCCTTACACTTGCCGAA
>USQD01000156.1 GCA_900556795.1 uncultured Prevotella sp.
TGTAGAGCAGATCCGCGATGCTGAGGCTGCGAAGAACAGCAGCGACAAGGGTATGGTGATGAAGAAGGAGACGCTGAACGAGGACGCTCAGAAGACCACTACTGTGGTGAGCGGCATCGTAGTAGGTGTCATCGTCATCGTTGCTTTCGTGATGCTGGCTATCCTGATTCGCCGAAGAAGAAAGAATATGGTAGGATCGTAAAGGGGATAACATATCCTCCTATACTAAATAGTATAATATTAATAGTGGAGACATTAGTTTTAGTAATGATGATATTGGTTTGCTTCAGTTTTGTGCTGAAGCAGACCTTCCACGGAGTGAAGGAGATTATGATCATCTCGGTGCTCGTAGCCTTCATCGTGGGAATGACCTGGCCATTCGCCATCGAGCAGTCGAAGACGCAGATTGCGGCCTGGATAGTCGACCAGAAGCTGATGCTCGATATGGCGGTGCTGCTGAGCATCGACGTGGCACTCACGATGCTTTTCTGTGTGCACCACGTAGATCTGAAGACTTCAGAACATGTGAGCCGCAGCAAATGGGTGTTCTTCATCTTCCTGAAGTACTTCCCGGGTTTGCTGTTTTTCCCAGTGCTGTTCAGTGTTCTGGTGATGACCATCTTCCTGCTTCCCGGCGTATCGTTCCAGTTGGTAGCCTGGGTGCTTGCCGTAGTGCTGCTGGTCTTGACACCGGTATTCACCTACGGTTTGAGATGGCTCTTGCCGGAGCGACCAATCCGCTTGGAACTGCTCTTTCTGGTAGAGGTGTTGCTCGGACTGATGGGCATCATCGGTACGGTGAATGGCAGGACAGCCGTGGCAGGCTTCAACAGTTTTGATGCCCTCTCGCTTCTCGGCGTCATCGCCATCGTCATCGTAGGAATGGCAATCGGATGGGCAATTTACAATTATCAAATTAAGAAATATAGAATATAATGAATTACATATCAGACGTATTGTTTTGGATTTCCACAGGCATGCTGGTTCCTGTGATTATTTTGTTGATTTTCTTCTTCCTCAGAGCCTTGCTGCTCCTTGGAGGTTTCTTCGGACAGTATCTTGTAAAGCGCAAGTCGGGTGCGGAGATTCGTGAACAGATGAACACCCTGACGCTCGATAACATCGATACTCTGGGCGATCGCCTGCCAAAGAACAAGCAGGCTGTCATCGTTTCCTATATGAAGAAACTCGTGGACAACCGTCAGAGCAAGGCGCAGGTAAACCGCATCCTCGACCAGTATGCACAGTTTGTTGAGAAGGATCTTTCTCTTCCTTCTACACTCCTGAAGATGGGTCCGATGCTCGGTTTGATGGGTACCTTGATTCCGATGGGTCCTGCCCTGGTAGGTCTTTCTACCGGTGATATTGCTTCGATGGCTTACAATATGCAGGTGGCTTTCGCTACCACCGTAGTGGGATTGTTCTCTGCAGCCATCGGTTTTGTAACCAAGCAGACCAAGAACCGCTGGTACACCGAGGACATGAGCAACCTCGAGTTTATGGCAGACCTGATTGATGAGAAAAAGTAATTCCTTAAGTAGGTATTCAAAATTAGTTTATATAATCATGTTCAGAATTAGTCGATATGCCTTGGCGCATTCTTTCGCCCAGAAACATAGGTTTCATCGGTCACGTAGCCCGCTACGCTCCCTCTTCAACCTATATTTCTGCACGAAATACTGCACCAATTCATATCAACTAATTTTGAACACCTACTTAACATCTTGAAAAGAATATGAGACAAAGACGCAGAAGTCGTCTCTCGCATGATGGCGAGGATGATGATCCGATGAGCGTAGTGAGCAACCTCTTCGATGTGGCGATGGTATTTGCCCTCGCCCTGATGGTGGCACTCGTTTCGCGCTATAATATGACGGAAATGTTCAGCAAGGATAACTTCACGATGGTGAAGAACCCTGGCAAGGAGAATATGGAAATCATTACCAAGGACGGACAGAAGATCAATCGTTATACTCCTTCTGAGGACCAGAGCAATAAATCTGGCAACAAGGGTAAGAAAGTGGGTATCGCCTACCAACTTGAGAATGGCGAGATAATATATGTGCCTGAATGAGACGTATTATAACTTGGAAAAAATACCATCGCTGGATAGGCTTGATAGTATCGGTGTTCATGCTTATATTCTGCGTTTCCGGCATTATTCTCAATCATCGACAATTATTTCGTAGTTGTGATGTAGATAGATGTTGGATGCCTTCCAACTACCACGTAGCCAATTTCAATAATGGAGTGGTTAAGGGTAGTCGGAATATAGGTGCAGACTCTGTGCTGGTGTTTGGAGGCGCTGGATTATGGTTGACAGATACTAAAGGTGAGCAATGGCATGATTTCAACGAAGGTATTGATGAAGGTGCCGATAATCGCAATATCCGCAATGTTGTAAAGACAAAGAATGGAAGACTATGGTGCGCAACGCAATATGACCTATATTGTAGAGAGGGTAAGAATTGGAAGAAAATAGTATTACCCAACAATGAAGAGCGAATAGCCGATGTTTGTCTTACTAAGGATAGTACGAGCATTATAGTGTTATCACGCTCTAAAGTCTACATGGTGTTGGGTGGAGCAATTAAAACTCTCACAATACCTGCCCCAACAGGATATAGTCCTTCTACAACTCTCTTTAAAACTGTGTGGCAACTGCATAGTGGAGAGTATTTTGGTATGGCAGGCAGGCTTGTTGTCGATGCGATAGCTGTAGTGCTAATAATATTGTCGCTCACAGGAATAGTGATATTCCTTCTTCCCTATGATATCCGTAGGTTGAAGCGCAAAGGTAAGAAAAACTCTATGAAGAGTCGTGGACGACAGATGGTGTGGAATATGAAATGGCACAATCGCTTTGGGTATTCCACCATTATCCTAACCCTTTGGATAGCTATTACAGGCATGTGTCTTCGCCCACCATTGATGATACCATTGGTAATGAAGAAGATGTCGGCACAGACTGATAGCAACAACGTATGGCATGATAAACTAAGAGCTATAAGATGGGATGTAGCAGAAGACTGTTGGATAGTTTCAACCTCTGATGGTTTTATGCTGGTGGATGAATATTTCGTAGCCCCCCCAATGCTAATAGCAAAGCATAAGGCGCCAACCGTAAGTCCGATGGGAGTAACGGTTTTCGAGAAAGATAGCGCAAGTGACGAATGGATAGTAGGGTCGTTTAGTGGTCTGTATCGTTGGAATATAATGTCGGGCAGAGTGGTAGATTATTTTAGCCATAAGCCAAACAAACAAACATCGATGCGCCCTGTTTCAAATTCGCAGGTTAGTGGATATTCCAATGACTTCTCGTTAGGCAACCCAATAGTCTTTGACTATACAAAAGGAGCCTCAGAGAAATTGCAGATGCCTTCAGAAATTGCCAATGCTAAGATGTCGCTATGGAATATGGCGTTAGAGCTGCATGTAGGTAGATGCTATTCGCCATTCCTTGGTCCTATCTCCGACCTCTTCGTATTCTTGTCAGGATTGATAATATCGCTGACTTTACTTTCGGGATATATCATCCTGCGCAGACAACGAAACCGGCGCAAAGCTAAAGTGATATCTGTAAGCAATAACATAAATCGCTAATAATCATAATAATTAAGTAATTTAAGTAAATCAATTTGAAGTATGAAAAAGTTCAAGACAATGATGGCCATGATGTTGGCTTTGGTTTCTATGTGTGTAGCATTCAGCTCTTGCAGCAGTGAAGAGGATGATACTGTGGCAGCTGCCAAGGAAATTGCCGGTTCATACACCAGCTCTCTGGATATGACCGTAATGGGTGGGTCTTCTACATACGAGAATGTTACCATGAAGATTGAGGCTGTAGATGATGCTACAGTCAAGGTTACCTTACCTGCTTGTGGCGAGGGCATGATGGCTCTTCCTGCTCTGGAGGTTCCTGCTGTAAAGGTTTCTGGTTCCAATGGTGCTTATGCATTCGCTAAGGAAAATTATGCTGGTACTGTTACCGTGAATGGTGCAGAGAAGAAGTACACTGTTACTTTGCAGGGTACATTGAAGGACAAAACCCTGACCGTCAACTATTCTGTGCAGTATGGCAAGATGCCTATGCCAATGATTGGTAAGTTTGTTTGTACAAAATAAGAAGATTGTTTCAGGATAAGTTTTGATATAACTCGATGAAACAAAAGATATTCGCACTATTCCTAATCCTTTGCGGATTGTGCCTGAATCTGAAAGCCGAACCCCAGGGTGATGTCGTGGGTAGAGTGCTCGATGATTCGGGCGCACCTCTGATGGGTGCTACCGTCCAGATGGTGAGTGCCAAGGGAGGAGTAACCACTGATGAAGACGGATATTTCCGCATTCCTTATGCCAAGGATGGAGCCGTGAGAGTGAAGGTGAGCTTTGTGGGCTATCAGACTCAGACCTTCGTTCTGAAGGCGGATGAGAAGAAGGGCAATCAGCATATTCTTCGTCTTCAGCCGGATGCTACTGCCCTCAATCAGGTGGTAGTAACTGCAACCCGTACTCCGAAGGCTTTGAAGGATGCTCCTGTGGTAACCCGTCTGATTACTGCCAATGATATCAAGATAGCTGATGCTACCAATATTCAGGACCTCCTCACCGAGCAGATGCCGGGTTTGCAATTCGGCTATGCCATGAACCAGGAAACTTCGCTCAATATGAATGGTTTCGGCGGAAACGCTGTGCTCTTCCTCGTAGATGGAGAGCGATTGGCTGGTGAAACCATGGATAATGTAGATTATAGTCGTCTGAACTTGGATAATGTAGGACGTATCGAGATCGTAAAGGGTGCAGCTTCGGCGCTCTATGGTGCCAATGCCGTAGCCGGAGTCATCAACATCATCTCCCGTGAAAACAGCGAACCTTGGACTGCCAATGTCAACACACGCTACAACGACTTCAACAAGGAGTGGCGCCACGGCGGAAGCTTCAACTTCAATGCTGGAAAGTGGAATTCGCAGACCAGCATCCAGCGCACTACATCGGATGAGGTGCAGCTCACCAGTCCTTTCGATACAGAATCCAACATCCTCCATATCTATGGTGGAGAGACATTCAATGTGAAGGAGCGGCTTACCTACAAGCTCTCTAACAAGGTGAAGCTGATAGGTCGTGGCGGTTATTTCAATCGTATCAGCAAGCGCAACAATTATGATGATCATTACATGGATTATTCTGCCGGACTGAAGACGGTGATGACGCTTTCGGAGAATGATAATCTGGAGATTTCTTACGGCTTCGACCAGTATAACAAGGCTCGATATGTGAATGATGAGCGTACTCACGACCACGATTATACCAACCGTCAGAACACCGTCCGTGCCCTC
>USQD01000157.1 GCA_900556795.1 uncultured Prevotella sp.
ATATAGACCCTTTTTCTGCGCTTTTTTTTATTTTTTCCCTTTTTTTTTCAACTTTATTTCTCATTATTCTCGTATTTCTCGTTAACCCTAAATAGCACCGCGCAAATGTTGTATCTTTGCATTGTCAATCAAGAGAGATTGACTGGAGTTAATTCACTAAATTAATAATCACTAAAAAATTTTGTTATGTTGTTGTTCAAATTAGTTAAGTGTACCAACAGCCTCATCAAGAAGGCGTTCGGCAAGTTTTATGCAAGACCTGTTGTGACCCACACCATCGGCATCGCCGAACTGGCAGAGCACATGGCTTCTCACAACACCCCTTTCTCGGCCGGTACCATCAGAGGTATCCTCACCGACATGGTGGTCTGCGTTAGAGAGCTGGTCATGCAGAACGTAGCGGTCAAGATTGAGAACCTCGCAATTTTCAGCATCGGTATCCGACCAAAGAAGGGAGCCGACAGCGAGGAGGAATTCAGCGTGGCTAACCACATTGACGGAGTGAGACTCCGTGCCCGCGCCACGGGTAAGTTCTCCAACAACCAGCTTGACCTGGAGGCTACGCTCAAGAATGTGAAGGAGCTTACCAAGAAGAAGGGCAAGACTTCTGATACTGGATCTGATACGGGTTCAGACACCGGATCAGATACGGGTTCGGATACCGGAAATCAAGGGGCAGGCTCGGACACCGGAAATCAAGGATCAGGCAACACTGATTCCGGTCAGATGGGCCTCTAGAGAAAGAAGAGAACTTAAAGAAGAGAATCGCGCTAAATAATATTCATACGTCAAACCACGGTTAGATAATCCGGCGAAGGGATGCGGCAGGAGCATTCCGATGGTAAACAGAGGGGACATCATTCTGTCCTGACAAGTCCAGACATTTTCATCACCATGTACGGGTGCTTGGGCATTTCCTTCGCTTGGGTTATCAACCCTTTTAAACCACTAAAAAAAATGAAAAAGATTAATTGGAAAACTGTCATCAACTTCATCATCACTGTTCTTACTGCCATCGTAAGCTCTTTCTTTGTAGCCAGCTGCAATTAGAACTAAATTAACCACTAAAAAAAAGGAAAACTGAATTAACCACTAAAAAACTCTGTGATTATGCAGAACAGTAGAAAAATCTCATTGATTGTGGTACATTGCAGTGCCACACGTGTTAACCGGAACTTCACGGTAGAAGATCTGGAGGCAAGCCACCGTGCCCGCGGTTTCACCGGAATAGGTTATCACTTCTACATCACCAAGGACGGGGTTATCTATCCCTGCCGTCCGGAGAACAAGATTGGCGCCCATGCCCGCCACTACAATGCCTATTCCATCGGGGTTTGCTATGAGGGCGGACTGGACGAGAACGGGCACCCTGCCGATACCCGAACCCCGGCACAGAAGGACTCGCTGAAGACGCTCCTCAAGAGTCTGATTCTCAGCTATCCTGATGCCAGGATTCTGGGGCATCGCGATCTGCCTTACGTCAGGAAGGAATGTCCTTGCTTCGACGTCAAGGCATGGCTGGCGCAGGAATCCATTATCTGATGGTTGCGCCGAAATACTTCACGAACCTGATCTTCTTGCCAGCCATGCGGGCTGGCTTCTTCCACTCGCCACCCAGGATGAGGACGGTAGTCTTCTTGCCTGCCGGAATGGCATCAACAGCCTCCTGCAGCGTGAAGAAATCACCTCTACCCTCCTGGGATACCACATGGTCGAAATGGCGGACGTGTTTCTTCAATGCCGGAACCTGCCTGCCTATCTCATCAGCCAAAGCGTTGGCTACGATGCGGGCTCCATAGATGTTGTAATGGGTGTTGTCTTTCTTGCCAGCGGGAACCTGTGGGTTCTCGCCTGGCAGGAACCACATGTGAAGCTTGCGGCTGCCCTCGATGCCCATGCTGGTCTCGATGTCGTGGGTAACCTTGGTGGCATCAACGAAAGGAACGTTCAATGCCTTTGCCACATGACGAGGTGCTACGACATAGGCTCCATGAGTATCTATCAGGGTATCGCTGTTGATGAGCTCCTTGCCGTCATACTTCTTGTTGCGCAGCTTCTCGTCATCATCATTCTTCAATTCTCCGGAATAATAGCAACGGCGCACTACGGCATTGAAAAGTACCGGAATACCGCCCTTGGCACGGGTCTCGTTCACGTACTTGGCGAGATTGGCATCAAAGGTGGAACCCGGATCGGTATGACGGTCTGGCTTCGGCTTTTCGTCGTTATGTCCGAACTGGATGAAGACATAATCGCCCGGCTTGATCTTGTCCAATACCTTCTGCCAGCGGCCCTCGTTGAGGAAGCTCAGGGAAGAGCGACCGTTGACGGCATGATTGTCTACGATGATCTTGTCATCGAAACAACCCTGCAGAACCATACCCCAGCCACGCTCAGGACTAGTCTTGTAATTGCTTTTTTCAGCTGCGGTAGAATCACCTATCACAAAGATGGTGGTGGTCTTCGTGCTGGATGTCATCAGGAATGCCAACAGGAAGACGCATAAAATTGCCTTTATTTTCTTCATTGTTTTGTAGTTTAAGAATTTGTCATTACAGAATAAAAAAAAACTCGCCCTACCATACCATATATTCACATACACAAGCATGAAAGGACGAGAACTAAACTTTTAAAACTTATTTCTTTACAGCAGCAATCAGCTCCTCGGTAGAAACCAAGGTCTGTTCACCGCTTTCCATATTCTTCAATGTAACCTTGCCCTGAGCCATCTCGTTTTCGCCTGCAAGCACCACAAACGGAATGTTCTTGGCATTAGCATAGCTCATCTGCTTCTTCATCTTCGCCTTATCAGGGAAAATCTCGGTACGGATACCGGCTGCACGGGCTGCACTGACGATAGGCAGGCAGTAGGCAGTCTCCTTCTCACCGAAATTGATGAAGAGCACCTGGGTGGTATTCACTGCCTCCTTAGGATAGAGATCGAGCGCATTCAGCACATCGTAGATGCGGTCGGCACCAAAACTGATACCTACACCACTCAAGCCAGGAAGACCGAAGATGCCGGTAAGGTTGTCGTAACGGCCACCACCGGTGATACTGCCCATAGGAGTATCGAGCGCTTTCACCTCGAAGATGGCGCCGGTATAATAGTTCAAGCCACGAGCCAGTGTAAGGTCGAGCTCTATCTCGTTCTTCAGACCTACAGCCTTCAAGGTATCGAGGATAAACTTGGTTTCCTCTACTCCCTTCAAGCCCACTTCCGAGCCTTCGAGAACCTTAGAAATCACTTCAAGCTTCTCATCGTTTGTACCTGACAGAGAGATGATTGGCTGCAACTTCTCGATAGCTTCTTCAGAGATACCATCCTGACGAAGTTCCTCGTTAACATTGTCGAGACCAATCTTGTCGAGCTTGTCGATAGCCACGGTGATGTCTACAATCTTCTCAGCCTCACCGATAACCTCAGCGATACCAGTCAGAATCTTGCGGTTGTTGATCTTGATGCATACGCGCACACCAAACTTGGTGAAGACGGTATCCACAATCTGCATCAGCTCTACCTCATTGAGAAGAGAATCAGAGCCAACGACATCGGCATCACACTGATAGAACTCACGGTAACGACCCTTCTGAGGGCGGTCAGCACGCCATACTGGCTGAATCTGATAGCGCTTGAAAGGCATCTGGAGTTCTTCACGATGCTGGACAACGTAACGGGCAAAAGGTACGGTCAAGTCGTAGCGAAGTCCCTTTTCGCAGAGCTTGGCAGCCAACTTGAGCGATCCGAGCGAATGAATGTCCTCATCGCTCACCTTATTCATATAGTCTCCTGAATTCAAAATCTTAAAGAGCAGCTTGTCGCCCTCCTCGCCATATTTTCCCATCAATGTCTGAAGGGTCTCCATGGCAGGAGTCTCAATCTGCTGGAATCCGTAAAGGGCATATACGTCCTTGATGGTATTGAAGATGTAATTGCGCTTCGCCATCTCTACAGGACCAAAATCTCTCGTGCCCTTTGGTATACTTGGTTTCTGAGCCATTTATTAATATTTATTGTTTAATGATTAGTGATTAATGTTCAGCGCAATGTTAACCCCTCAAAGTAAACATTAATCACTAAACATTAATCACTATAAAATTATTTACGTACGATAGTCTGAGCACGGTCTGGACCAATAGAGATGATACCGATCTTGGTCTCGAGGAACTCCTCGATGAATGCGATGTAGTCCTTGAACTCCTGTGGGAACTGATCCTCAGAAGTGAACTGGGTCATATCTGTCTTCCAGCCCTTGAACTCCTTGTATACAGGCTCAACATCATCGATTTCGTAAGGGAAATCAGTTGTAACAGAACCATCCTTCAACTTATATGCCACGCAGGCCTTGATGGTATCGAAGCCATCGAGCACGTCGCTCTTCATCATGATGAGCTCTGTAACACCGTCCACCATCACAGAATACTTGAGCTGTACGAGGTCGCACCAGCCGCAACGACGCTCACGTCCGGTAACAGCACCATACTCATGACCGAGTTCACGGATCTTGGCACCTGTCTCGTCGAAGAGCTCTGTAGGGAATGGACCTGCACCAACACGGGTACAGTAAGCCTTCATGATACCGTAAACATTACCGATGCGGTTAGGACCGACACCCAGACCGATGCAGGCACCCGCACAGATGGTATTGGAAGAAGTAACGAAAGGATAAGAACCGAAGTCAACATCGAGCATGGTACCCTGAGCACCCTCGCAGAGGATATCCTTGCCGGAACGGAGCACCTTGTTGATTTCCACCTCGCTATCGATGAGCTTGAACTGCTTCAAGTATTCGATGCCCTCCATCCAGGTCTTCTCAACCTCTGTGATATCGAAGTCGGTATAACCGAGGCTTGCGATGGTCTTGAGATGAGCAGCCTTATGAGCAGCATACTTCTCCTCGAAATTGTCGAGGATATCGCCTACGCGGAGACCGTTACGGCTCACCTTATCTGTATAAGTAGGACCGATACCCTTTCCGGTAGTACCCACCTTGTTCTTACCCTTAGAAGCCTCGATAGCAGCATCGAGCACACGATGAGTAGGCATGATGAGATGAGCCTTCTTAGAGATGAAGAGACGACTCTTGAGGTCGTGACCGCTCTTCTCCAAATCCTTAGCTTCGCCCATGAAGAGGTCTGGAGCCAAGACTACGCCATTACCAATGATGTTCACCTTACCACCCTGGAAAATACCAGAAGGGATAGAGCGGAGCACATACTTCTCGCCTTCGAACTCGAGGGTATGACCTGCGTTAGGACCACCCTGGAAACGAGCAATGACATCATACTTAGGGGTCAACACGTCAACCACCTTACCTTTACCTTCATC
>USQD01000158.1 GCA_900556795.1 uncultured Prevotella sp.
CGATAGGTAACATCGCTGGTCTGCTGAATCTCGACAACGAAACAGCCTGTTCCGATGGTGTGGATTCTGCCGGCTGGGATAAAGAAGCAGTCGTCCTCCTTCACGTTATACTGAGCCAGGGCATCGGTGATGGTATCATTCTCCACCATCTCCTTGTACTGCTCAGGAGTAATCTGCATCTTTAATCCATTGTAGAGCTTGGCGTCCGGCTCGCTTGGCAGCGCATACCACATCTCGGTCTTGCCGCGCTCCTTGCCCTGCTTCTTGGCAATTTCGTCATTAGGATGTACCTGGATAGAAAGGTCGGTATTGGCATCGATAAACTTGATAAGCAATGGAAACTCGTTGCCAAAACGCTTGTAGTTCTCTGCACCGAGGAAGTTCTCCTTCAACTCAGCAACTACCTCATTGAGTTTCTTGCCCTTCATCTCGCCGTCGGCTACGATGCTCTCGTTGCCAGGAACACCTGAGATTTCCCAACTCTCGCCAACTTTCTCCTGTTTGATGTCAAGATGCTTGAAGGCGATAATCTTGTTTCCACCCCAGATGGTGGACTTCAATAGTGGTTCAAATTTTAATGGTTTCATAATTTTATGGAATTAGTTGATAAAATGTTATATTGTTATAGAACTCTTCGTTCTTTACTCTTCACTTGAACTCTAGTTCTCTCTCCAGAAGGCAGGAGTAAAGATTACCAGTACGCTGAATATCTCCAGACGACCGATGAGCATCATCAGCGAGCAGAACCATTTTGCCACATCCGGCAGTTCGCTCCACGACATCGTCGGTCCGATTTCCGTACCCAGCGTAGGACCTACGTTGCCTACACAGCTCAGGGTGATGGTGATGGCATTGGTATTGTCGATGCCCATGGCTATCATCGTGAAAGAGATAACCAGACAGATGATGAGATAGGTGGTGAGGAAGGCAAGCAAGGTGACTCGTTTCTGCATCGGAACGTTCACGCCATCAATCTTCAATGGAAGTACGGCGTTAGGATGCAGAATCTGGCGGAATTCATTCTTCACCATTCTTACCAGCATCACGGCGCGGATACATTTCAAACCTCCACTCGTACTGCCCGAGCAGGCTCCGAAGAACATGCAGGTTGCCAATATCACCCAGGTGACATGAGGCCAGAGGGCTGCATCATCATTAAACAAGCCTGTGGTGGTGATGAACGAAACCACCTGGAAGCTGGCGCTGCGGAAGGCATGCTCCACATCGTAGTTACTCATCGCCATCAGCTCTACCATGATGAAAGCCGTGAATGCCGCAACCAGGAATGCATAAAACTTGAATTCCGAGTTCTTGAACAGATCCTTGATCTTGAACTTGATGACTGCTGCATAAAGCAGGGTGAAGTTCACACCCGATAGGAAGCAGAAGAACGTACAGATGTATTCTAGCGCTGGTGAATGGAAGAACTCGGTACTGCTGTTGTGGGTAGAGAAACCACCCGTTGCCGTCGTGGTCATCGCATAGTTGAAACTGTCGAAGAGATTCATTCCCGCCACATAATAGGAGGCGATACAGGCGATAGTGAGCACCAGATAGATACTCCATATCCATTTTGCCGAAGTAGAAAGACGGGGATGCAGTTTGGTCTTGATAGGCCCCGTAGCCTCGGCTGCAAACACCTTGGTCTGTCCTCCTACAAGCGATGGCAGCAGGGCGATGGTGAAGAATACGATTCCCAAACCGCCTATCCACTGTGTGAGCGATCGCCAGAACAGCAATCCGTGCGGGAAGCATTCTACATCGTCCAGAATGGTGGCACCCGTGGTGGTGAATCCCGACATTGTCTCGAAGTAGGCATCCGTAAAGTTGTTGATGTAGCCGCTTACCATGAAGGGCAGCGTACCGAAGAGACTGAAGATAATCCATGAGAGCGAAACCACGAGGTAAGCATCACGGCGCGACATCGAGTTGTCGGCTCCATGCCCCTTCCATTTCAGGATAAGTCCGCCTCCGATGGTAATGAGTGTTGCCACAATGAAGGCGAAGATATCATCCTGCTGATAGTAATAGGCTACCAGCAGACTGATGAAGAGCAGGAATGCCTCGATGAAAAGCAGTTGCCCCAAGATCTTGTATATCAGTTTACTGTTTATCATTTTATCTGATTTTCCTTTGTATCATCGTTCTTTGTGTGCTGATTACACAAAGTACTTCTCTATTTTCTTCATATTGATGTTATGGCAGAATACCATCACCGAGTCGCCTGGTTCTATCTGGGTATTACCCGAAACGAGCATACCTTCGCCCTTGCGTACTAGTCCACCAATGGTTACACCGATAGGCATGCCGAGGTCTTTCACCGGTTTCTTGGTAACCTTGGAACCTTCTTTGGCAATGAACTCAGCCACATCGGCATTGGCATTCATCAGGAAGCGCACGTTCATCACGTCGGCATCCAGCATCATCTGATAGATGTAGCTGGCAGCAATCATCTTCTTGTTGATGATGGTGCCGATATCCAGACTTTCAGCCATGCTCACATAGTCTACGTTCTCAACGGCAGCTACCGTCTTGCGCACACCCATTCTCTTGGCAGTAAGACAAGCCAGGATATTGGTTTCAGCATTGCCGGTCAGGGCAACGAATGCCTGGGTGCTTCTGATTCCTTCTTCGGTGAGCAATGGGATGTCTCGTCCATCGCCATGAATGATCAGGGTCTTGTTCTCGTCCAGAATGTCGTTGAGATATTCACAGCGGTTCTCATCCTTCTCGATGATTTTGCACTCCATGTATTCAGGCATCTTCTTGACGGCTCTTACGGCAGTGCGTCCGCCACCCATGATCATCACGTTCTTCACGTCTACATAATGTTCCTTGCCCACAATCTTGCGGATATATGGAATATAGTTGCGGGTAGTCATGAAGTAGGCAAGGTCGTAGAGCTTCAGCTCGTCGTTACCACCAGGGATGATGGTATCGCTGCCTCGCTTGATGGCTACCACGTGGTATGGGTCGTTAGGACCACTGATGTTCTTGAGCGGTTCATTGAGGATTTCGCATCCTTCGCGCAGCTTGATGCCGAGCATGACGAGTGCTCCGTCGTGCACATCCCAGCGCTGGCGAACCCAACTCATTTTCAGACCGTTATTGATATCTACTGCAGCCAGCATCTCAGGATAGATGAGCTTGCTGATGCCCAGATTCTTGAAGAATTCCTGTGCTTGTGGCTCCATGTATTCCGGATTGTCAACACGGGCTACCGTACGCTTGGCACCCAGGTTCTTGGCAAGGATGCTAGCTGTGATATTGGTACTCTCTATTGGGGTGACAGCAATGAAAAGGTCTGCACAGTCGGCTCCTGCATCACGCAGAATCTTCAGACTGGTAGGCTTTCCTACCATCGTGAGCAGGTCACAGTCTGAGCCGATGCTTGCCAGTCGCTCTTCGCTTTCATCGATGAGCGTGATTTCTTCATTGCTGCGAGACAGCAGTCTCGCCAAGTGTGTACCTATGGCGTATGCGCCAGCTATGATAATCTTCATTTCTTTATTGCTTCTTTGATTGAATCTTTATCCAGATGCACGATTTCTCTCAGTTCTGCCACAGTACCATGTTCCACGAAGGTATCTGGTATTCCCATTCGGGTGATGTGAGGCTGATAGTCGTGATCGTTCATCCATTCGAGTACGGCAGAACCCATTCCACCCATCCTTACTCCATCTTCGATGGTGATGATGCGGTTGAACTTTTCTCCCACCTCTTTTAATATGTCTTCATCGAGAGGTTTCAGGAAGCGCATATCGTAGTGGGCTACGCTCATGCCTGTTTCTGTTTCTACTTCGGCGATTGCCTTGGCTGCATCATTTCCGATAGGACCGATGGTGAGCACAGCCACGTCCTTTCCATCCTTTAGTTTTCTGCCGGTACCGGTCTTGATTTCTTCCATCGGGTTGCGCCAGTCTACCAGCACACCGTTTCCTCTTGGATAGCGGATTACGTAGCTGCCCTGGTTTGGTAGCTGGGCTGAATACATCAGGTTGCGCAACTCATGTTCGTTCATAGGAGAAGCGATGGTAAGATGCGGTATCGGACGGAGGGCTGCCATATCGAAGACTCCGTGATGGGTAGGACCATCTTCGCCTACCAGTCCCGCTCTGTCCAGGCAGATGACTACCGGCAGATTGAGCAATGCCATATCATGGATGATATTGTCGTAGGCACGCTGTGCAAACGAACTGTAGATGTTGCAGAAAGGAATCAGTCCATCTTTCGCCATACCTCCAGAGAAGGTGACGGCATGTCCTTCTGCAATACCTACATCGAAAGTACGGTTAGGCATCGCCTTCATCATGATGTTCATAGAGCATCCTGTAGGCATGGCTGGAGTCACACCTACTATCTTTTGGTTCTTTTGAGCCAGTTCCAGCAAGGTTTCGCCAAAGACATCCTGGAATTTTGGCGGCTGGTTGCTGGTATCCTTAATCAGTCGCTCACCTGTTTCAGGGTCGAACTTACCCGGTGCGTGCCAGATGGTGGCACTCTTCTCTGCCGGTTTATAACCCTTGCCTTTGGTAGTATGCAGATGCAGCAGCTTAGGACCCTTCATCTGCTTGAGCTGTTTCAGCACTCTTGCCACCTCCTTGACATCGTGACCGTCGAACGGACCGAAATATCGGATGTTCATTCCTTCGAAGATGTTCTGCTGATGGCTCAATGCAGACTTCAGCGCATTGTTAAGACGTAGGATTCCCTTTTTACGGTCTTCGTTCAGATAACCTTTGGAGTGTAGCCACTGTGAAGCCTTGAAGCGGAGCCTGTTGTAAGTTTCATTGGTATCCAGATTGAGAAGGTATTTCTCCATACCACCTACGGCCCTGTCGATGCTCATATCGTTGTCGTTCAGGATGATGAGCATATCGTTCGGGGTGCTCGAAACATTGTTCAACCCCTCGAAAGCCAGTCCGCCACTCATCGCACCGTCTCCGATGACAGCAACGATATTACGGTTGGTTTCTCCAGTTTCTCTTGCAGCAACAGCCATACCGAGTGCAGCGGAAATGGAATTACTCGCATGTCCGCAGGCGAAGGTATCGTATTCACTTTCTAAAGGAGTAGGGAATGGGCGGATGCCGTGCAATTTGCGGTTGGTACAGAAGTTGTCGCGGCGACCTGTCAGGATTTTATGTCCGTAAGCCTGATGTCCTACATCCCATACGATACGGTCGTATGGGGTGTTGTAGATATAATGTAGGGCTACGGTTATTTCAACCACGCCAAGAGAGGAGGCAAAATGACCGGGGTTGACGGCAACCTCGTCGATAATGTCTTCTCTTAACTCTTTGCAGACTTG
>USQD01000159.1 GCA_900556795.1 uncultured Prevotella sp.
GTCCGTTTATTCATCAAGAAAGACATCCTCCTGATAAACATTGAGCAAATAAGCCTGATCGGCAGAAGACAGCTGAGCGAAAGCCTGATCTACTGCTTGCATCTCATTATCAGCCTGAGATGGCAGAGAAGAATGAGGCGCAGCGAAATCGATGTTGAGTACCAGGAGTACTGCCACCGATGCTGCCACTGCTATTGCAGCCGTCCAAATCACCTTCCTCAGAGATCGTTTCTTCGGCTGTATCCTGACAGGCTGCGTTTTGTCATTCTTCACCTGCTCCAGGATATTGGCTTCCATCTCCTTGAAGAATCCTTCTGGCGTTGAGTAAGGCATCCGCTTACCCACCTGATCGAAGTTGAACTTCCCGGTTTTATTGAAATCAAAATTTGTATCCATATTCTTTTCCATTTTGAATAACCATTTAAAAACTCACAGAACTCTCACTTAATCGTTCGAATTCATGTACTTGATAATTTTCTCCTTAGCAACATAATAGCTTGCCTTGATACTGGTTGGCGTGGAATCCGCAACCTTCGCTATTTCGTCGAACCCGAGTTCATCGTAATATCTCATATTGAATGCCAGCTGCTGCTTAGGCGGAAGCGAGAGAATCGCTTTCTGCAGTTTTACTGCCACCTTATCATCGAAGTCGATATAATTATCTGCTGGGATGAGACTGACGCCCGTTGAATCTGATTCCAGAGAAACTTCTTTCTGTTTCCGTTTGCTGATGAGCCGCAAAGCCTCGTTGGTAGCGATGCGGTAAATCCAACTTCTCAGTGAGCAGTCGCCCCGATATTGATTGAACGAGCGATAGATTCTCACAAAAGTTTCCTGCGAGGCATCCTGTGCATCATCGTGTGACACCACCAGTCGGCGGATGTGCCAGTAAACGGGTTCCTGATATTTTGCCATCAGCATTCTGAATCCGTTCTCAGGCGATTGCTTCAGCGTTTCCACTATGCCATTGTCATTAATACTCATATTCGTTTATTTCATGAACGTTACGATTATATGACCTTCAGAAAAGGGAAAAGTAAAAAGCGGGATGCATTTTTTTTCGATACCAGCTTAATTTTTACTCCTCTTTTCTCTTTTAATATCATAGAGAAGAGAAAAAGGGAGCTATTTCTCCACTTTCTCAAAGAAAAAGTATATATTTGCAAACGGATTTAGAATATCGAATCGATATGAAGAAAGAAAAGAATTTTTCAGAAACTGATTTTCAGAAGAAGGCACTAGAAAGCTTATCGGACGATGAGATTCTGCAGGGCTTCAAGGATGCCAATGCCAGAATCGTGAGGGAGTATTACTACGGATACTGCCGGGTGGCTTATTGCATCTACGATAAGCGATACGACCTGCAGCACAAGCCGGGCATGGACTTTTATTCGCTGGCCCACGAATATTATCTCTATCTCTGCGAACACGACTTCAAGCCGCTGGAAGACCGGAAGCCGAGCATGTCGCTCAAAACCTGGATGGTAAATGGTTTCCGCTTCCTGCTGCTGGATAAACTGAAGGAAGTGGTAAAAGAGCATCGCTTCGAGAGTTTCGAAGCAAGGCAGGAAAGCCGCAAGATGCAGTTTGACGTGACCGACAACCAGTTTGAGCACGATCTTTATCAGACGATAGAAGACATCGGCAATTTCTATTATGGCAGAGACAGCAAGAACAGCATCATTCTGAAGATGCTCTATATAGAGGGATTCCGGGGCAAGGACGTAGCCGCTCAGTTGGGCATATCCCATTCTGCCGTTACCCAGCGTTGCCAGAAGATGATGCACGATGTGGTGATTCCTTATTTCAAGAGATACTTTGATGCATCGGAATACGGAAGCTACCTGTCGTTCGGCGACGAAGACGCATCAGTTTCAAGTGCTCCGAAGATGTCGATGCCGAGCATGAAGGCTTCGAGAATGTGCTACGAAGAAGCGGCAGATAATGGCAATAACATATTTAATAATAAGTATAATATGGAAGATATGAAGAAGGGAAGAATCACTCCTCGCTGGATTGAATCATTGAAGGAGAACGAGATTTTTGTGTTTGGCAGCAATCTGGCTGGCATGCATGGTGGTGGTGCAGCCCGCATTGCCCGCCTGCATTTCGGTGCCGTCATGGGACAGGGCGTTGGCTTGCAAGGCCAGAGTTATGCCATCCCTACGATGCAGGGCGGCGTGGAAACCATCCGTCCATACGTGGAGGAATTCCTTGATTTTGCCAATCATCATCCCGAGCTACATTTCCTGGTAACCCCAATAGGTTGCGGCATCGCCGGTTTCGAAGCCGAAGACATCGCCCCATTGTTCGAGAAGACAAAGGAGATGAAGAATATCAGCCTTCCGGAAAGTTTCTGGGAGGTGATAGAGTAAGTAAGCCCGTAACTATACGGGTAAAATATCCACAATAAACAAAACAACTATGGGAGTCGATATTTCACATATTATAAGAACTGATTTTCGCAATACAGAAGATCGCAACGCTGCTTGGAAATTCATCTTACAGACAGTTAAGATGTTTAAAAAAGCACTAGATATAAAAGCAGATGAAGAAGAGTGGAGATTGAATAAAGAAGAAATGAGTTTTATCCTCCCTGAATGGGATTGGGAATTTTCTCTACGAAAAGGATTCTGGGTAATAGAATCCTTTGACCATTATTGTCAAATTGTTATGCATAGAGGTCGATATTTCTGGCTACGAGACGATGTATATGAAATTAGCAAATTGCTAGGACAAGAAGAGGCTTGGTACGCTATGGAACACCTCACTTGGAATGGTGGTCCCACAGAAGACCTCGACTGTACTTTTGAAGATTGGCTAGATTTTGCCATCAAAAAGAACAACGGCATTGTCCCTGAGTTTGATAGCAAACTTATCATCGCTCAAGACGATTCCAACGAATACGAGATTCTTTATCATGATGATTTCAAAGATATCAAATTATATAAGGCAGAATTGGAAAACAACAAGCAATCCCATAATATCCCAAACGAATATAAACCATCAGTAAATGAAGTTGAGAAATATCTCTACAGATGGGATCGTTTAGCTAACTATGTCGAACAAGAAAGAGCTTTAGATAAACTTTTTTTAGTTTTATGCAATAAGAATATTGATCAGTATGAAATTTTACTCAAGTGCTCAACATTGAATGATTTCTACAGTACCAACATTTACGACATTTATTCAGTAGCACTGCACATCCTTTTCATCAAGGATTTAGACTACAGATTAGCTAAAGGCGATTTGTCCTTGGTTGAAGAAATCGCACATGTCAAAGTCGGAAGGGATCAAGTTGAACGAACATTCTATTCGTTTGCTACAAAATACTGCAGTCATCATCAACCATCAAAATATGCCATATATGATAATTATGTAGAAAAGGTTTTGATTTTTTTCAAAAATAGAGATCATTTCTGTGATTTTAAAAACAAAGATTTAAAGGATTATCCTAAGTTCATATCTGTTATCAAGCAATTTATGGCATATTATAAATTATCAAAGTTCACTCTGAAAGAAATTGATAAATACTTATGGCAGTTAGGCAAAGAATATTATAACAAAACGCAAAAGAAGAAGAAGAAGTAACTATGTTAGGAGCAATGATAGGAGATATTGTTGGCTCAAAATATGAGTTCAACAATACGTTTGATTATGATTTCGAGATGTTCGGCGAAGGATGCGACTTCACCGATGATACCATCTGTACGGTAGCGATAGCTGATGCGATATTGAACGGGCGAAGCTATCAGGAAAGCCTGCTGGATTGGTGCCGCCGCTATCCTTCTCCAAAAGGAGCGTATGGCGGAAGATTCGCGGGGTGGATTCGTTCTCTTGATCCGCAGCCATATAATAGTTTTGGCAATGGTTCGGCGATGCGAGTATCGCCGGTGGCTTGGCTATTCGATGACCTGTCGCAGGTTTGGGAAGAAGCAGAGAAATCGGCTCTTCCTACCCATAACCATCCCGAAGGAATCAAGGGAGCCAAAGCCGTGGCTCATGCCATCTGGCATTTCCGCAAGAGCAGATTCTCAGAAGAATCTAAGGAGTGTAAAGATAAGAATTCTAAAGAATCTGATGATAAGGCAATGAAAGCCTTCAAGGATATCGCCCGCAGCTATTATGAGGATTTCGATACGCGAGATTATCCGAAAGGCAAGTTCGACGAAACCTGCATGGATACCGTGCCATTATCTTTCCATCTCCTCTCGCAAGCCTCATCCTTCGAAGATGCCATCCGCCTCGCCATATCTCATGGCGGCGATAGCGATACCATCGGAGCCATCGTCGGCTCCATCGCCGAAGCCCGCTTCGGTATTCCGCAAGAAATGAAGTTCAAGGCTATGAACTATCTCTCTAAGGACATGACAAGAATATATCAACAATTTAAAGCCAACAATGAAATAAAGAAAATAGATAAAAAATACAAGAAATAGTTGTTCGCAAGCGAAACTTTCTTACCGACTTTCATCGCCAAAACACATTAAATGCTCTTAAGGAGGTTAAGGAAATGCTAAACCATTCATATACCAGAGAACAAAAATTGGAGCAGATTGAAAAGATTCATGCTCAGAGCCAACGCAATAAATAAAGCCCTCAACATTATAAATAAAGACATAGGTATAAGTGCTCAATGTACTTGTACCTATGCTTTCATTTTCTAAAATCTCTTATTAAGAAATTCAGCTAATCACTCATATTAGCAAATGGCCGTTTTCCCTCATGGCTCAATTTAAACGCTTGAATCATTCGCCACTCAACCATCCTTGAATTTTCCAAAGTCTCTGACCAGCAAATCACAAAATCATCAACATCTGTCATTTGCCAAATCGCCCTTCCTCCTCCATGCGAAGCTCGCTTTCCTTGACCAAACCTCATGTATGAACGCAAACGACTTCTCATATTCGTTGATTTTCCTATATACAAAATACAGGTTCCGTTAACATATTGTTCTTGTAAATAAGATAGTGAATAACAAGGAGAATCATTTGGAACTTTCACATAACCTCCTAAACTAGAAATACTAAATATCGGTTGTTGGTTATTCCTCCTCAACACTAGGTACACACCATTAGAAGAAGGGACTTCTGAACAACTCTCTTTTAATTCACGAATGGTTTTAAACCCTTTGAATTGCAACGTACAATCCAATTCTTTTGATATTTCAGCAACCATATCTACATTTTTATTATAGTGATAACTTTTGCTTGCACTATTTGCTTTTACTGTGTTATTGTTCAAAAAGACATCATCTATAAAAGCACCAAAAGCACCCAAGAGCATTATAATATGTACACCAAG
>USQD01000160.1 GCA_900556795.1 uncultured Prevotella sp.
CACATTCGAAAGTTCAGTATAAACCATTAACTATAGATTATCCTCCGCAGAAAGCTTTCACAATCACGATGTCTGCACCCTCCTGGATGAGATGGTTTTCCCATTCATCACGTGGTACCATTTCATTACTGATGGCTACGGCGCAACCTGTAGCAGGAAGGTCGAGTTCCTGAGCAAGTTCCTTTACGTTCTTTGCCTGAGTTTCTGTCTCTTTGTTGTTGATAGTTACTTTCATAACAATTCGTTTTTATGATGATATTCATCATGGGAAAAGAAAGATGTTTATCTTTCGCCATCAATGATAATCATCGTTGTTTACTCCTATAATAATATGTAATCAACACGGAGAACTGTTCTTGAGAAAGTCCGGTATGAATAAAGCCCCTAATCCTAGCAGAAGTTGCACGGAATAGGGGCTCTATCATGATAAGCTTATATCGAATCCCTGCGACAGCATTATCTGTGTCAGGTTCAATGGGTATAATCTCAGCCGAATTTTCAGCACCCCGTGATAATCGTTCGCAAAAGTAATGATATTCTTGGAAAGGAGCAAGAAAGGTGGTTGATTTTTAGGTAATATTAACGGTAGAAGGATAAAAGGTCATACCTTATTGAAATAAATGAGAATTTTTGTTTAGTTTTTTGTTGAATTATTTGGTGGTTTCAGCAAGATATATTAAATTTGCAGTGTAAATATTTTAAAAAGTTATAGGTAAAAATGAAAAGTATTAAAATGATGGCTTTGACAGCAGTTACAATTCTTGCGCTGTCATCTTGTGGTACCACTCAGCAGGTGCCTCTTACTGGTAGAACTCATCGCATCTCTGTATCCGATGAGCAGGTCTTGAGTTTGTCTAATCAGGAATACACCAAATATATGGCTTCGGCTAAAAAGTCGACAAACGCTGCCAATACTGCCATGGTGCAGCGTGTAGGTAAAAAGTTGGCTAATGCTGTAGAAACTTACCTGAAGAATAATGGCTTTGCCAATGATGTGAAGAATTATGCATGGGAGTTTAATCTCGTACAAGATAAAAACGTCAATGCATTTTGTATGCCTGGCGGTAAGATCGTTGTTTTCGAAGGTTTGTTACCTTATACTCAGAATGAGACTTGTCTGGCTATTGTGTTAGGTCATGAAATTGCGCATGCCGTGGCTAAGCATAGTGCCGAGCAGTTGAGTAAGCAGCAGAACCAGCAGGTAGGTACTGCCATTGTGGGTAGTGTGTTGAATCAGGCTGTAGGTAATGGCGTTGGCGATGTGGCTAGTGCCGTAGCCGGACAGTATTTCTCTTTCCGCAACTTGAAATATTCCCGTGACAACGAGACTGAGGCTGATTACATGGGACTTATCTTTGCAGCCATGGCAGGTTACGACCCTCAGCAGGCAATTCCATTCTGGCAGCGCATGTCGCAAGGTAAGAGCGCCAACCAGAGTGATATCTTCAGTGATCACCCTTCGGACGCCAAGCGTATTGCTGCTCTTCAGAAGGAAATGCCAGAGGCTTTGAAGTATTACAAGCCGGCTACTTCTACCTCCAAGACCGTGAAAAACTGGAAGGTGTCAACCAAGAAAACAACTAAAAGAAGAAAGTAGTATTCACTAAATATTAACAACTATGATGGATTATATCTCACAAAATCTTTGGCTATTTTGGACAGTAATCATGTTCATCTGCCTTATACTGGAGTTGTCTTCGGGCGACTTCTATGTCACGTGCTTTGCCATTGGTGCTTTGATCAGTATTCCTGTGGCAGTAATGGATGCTCCGTTTTGGATACAGGTGGTGGTATGGGCCGTTTGCTCGGTATTGAGCATACTCTTGATTAGGCCACATCTTGTGAAGGCAATAAGACATGGGGCAGATAACAGAAAGAGCAATTATGATGCTTTGGCTGGACAGATTGGAGAAGTGAGTGAGACCATCGTGGCTGGCGGTTTCGGACGCGTGAAACTTGATGGCGATGACTGGAAGGCACAGGCTCCTGATTGTACTGAAGACTTGCAGGTGGGTCAGCGAGTAAGGGTGCTGGGACATGAGTCTATCATCCTGAAAGTAGAAAAAGCTTAATCCTTCATTTCTGGAAAAATATGTTTTAAAATAGAAATCATTATTATTCACTTAATATCATAAACGTTATGAACATAGGAATTTATGTACTTGCGGCTCTCGTATTGCTCGCACTTGTCGTGGTTAAGAAAACCATTGTTATCATCCCTCAGAGTGAAACGAAAATCATTGAGCGTCTGGGACGTTATTACGCCACCTTGAAGCCAGGTATCAATATCATCATTCCTTTTATCGATCACGCCAAAGAAATCGTGGCTATGAGAAATGGAAGATATACTTATACCAACAGCATTGATCTCCGTGAACAGGTATATGATTTCGACCGACAGAATGTGATTACCAAGGATAATATCCAGATGCAGATTAATGCCTTGCTGTATTTCCAGATTGTAGACCCATTCAAGAGTGTATATGAAATCAACAATTTGCCAAATGCTATCGAGAAGTTGACTCAGACCACACTTCGTAATATCATAGGTGAGATGGAATTGGACCAGACCCTGACCTCTCGTGATACCATCAATACCAAACTTCGTGCGGTACTGGATGATGCTACCAATAAGTGGGGTATCAAGGTGAACCGTGTAGAGTTGCAGGATATTACTCCACCGGAAAGTGTATTGCAGGCAATGGAGAAGCAGATGCAGGCAGAACGTAACAAACGTGCTACCATCCTTACCTCTGAAGGTGAGAAAGAGAAGCAGCGTCTGCTTTCTGAGGGCGAGAAGGCTGCCATCGTCAACAAGGCTGAGGCTGCCAAGCAGCAGGCTATTCTCAAAGCTGAAGGTGAGGCAACAGCCCGTATCCGTAAGGCAGAGGCAGAGGCTATTGCCATTCAGAAGATTACAGAAGCTGTGGGACAGAGTACAAATCCTGCCAACTATCTCCTTGCCCAGAAGTATATTGCCATGATGCAGGAAGTGGCTCAGGGTAAGGATAATAAGGTGGTTTACCTGCCTTATGAGGCTACTAATTTGATGGGGGCTATTGGTGGTATCAAAGATTTGTTTAAAGGTTGATTTTTTAATAAACGATACTTTATTATAGAAAATGAGTAAGAATATATGTATTGTAGCTGGTGCCAGACCAAATTTTATTAAGGTAGCACCTGTTATCAGAGCCATTCGCAATGCCCAGAAGTCGGGCGTTGATGTAGAATATCAATTGGTTTATACAGGAAGAAAGGATGATCCAACACTGGAATCTTCACTCTTTGCAGACTTGGATATTCAGAGTCCAGACGTTTTCCTTGAGGTGGATTGTGAGAACATGAATGAGTTGACGGGTATGGTAATGGCTCAATTCGAGCGTTATCTGCAGGGTCATCCTACGGATGTAGTTATTGTTGTAGATGACCTGGCTTCTACCATGGCTGTTGCTATCGTAACCAAGAAGCAGGGCGTTCAGTTGGCCCATATTGCTGCAGGAACCCGCAGTTTTGATATTACAATGCCAAAGGAAATCAATCGTCTTGTGATAGATGGCCTTTCGGATATTCTCTTTACCGCTGGTATTTCCAATAATAGTATAGCCAACAAAGAGGGAGCTGAGCTTTCCAAGGTTTATATGGTAGGTAATGTGCTTATCGACAATATCCGATTCCTGCAGCAGCGCATGCAGCGTCCTGCGGTGATGGATGAGATGCATCTGGAAGAAGGTAAGTATATGGTGCTGACCTTGAACCGTAAGGCGATAGTTAATAACATCGATGAGATGAAGAGTCTTATCACGGTTATTGATTCCGTGGCTCGAAAGGCAGGCATCAAGGTGGTTGCTCCATTGCGTGGCAAGGCTTTGGGTTTCGTTCTGGCATTCAAGGCTTATCAGGATGTTGCCGATCATCAGTCGGGCATTATGGTGATACAGCCTCAGGGTTATCTTGAATTCTCATATCTTACCGCTCATGCGATGGGCGTCATTACAGATTCCGGTAATGTGGCAGAGGAGGCAACATTCAATGGAGTGCCATGCATTACGCTCAACAGCTATACAGAGCACATGGAGACTGTGACTGTAGGTACCAATGAACTGGTGGCAGAAGACCCTGAAAAATTGCAGAATGCGATGGAAAAGATATTGAATGGTGAATGGAAAAAGGCAGGTATTCCTGACAGATGGGATGGAAGATCGGCAGAACGCATCGTTCAGATTCTGGCAGAATAATCCTTAGAAGAAAGGGGATTCATATAGCATGGTAAAGCGTCCTGAAAAGGCAGAAGCATTGATACTTAATGCTCTTGCTTTTTCAGGGCGCTTTTTTTATTTTGCTGTATTATTTGGCGTAGGATAATCGTATTTCTTGAAATAAGAAGGAGTTTTATTGTCATACCAGATACCTTCTACATTCAGGCCGACAGAGAATGTTTTTTTATCGTTTGTGTATCTGATGCCTCCACCTAATACGTTGGCTCCCGGAACTCCCATGCCATAACCTCCCGGCATAATGCCGTGGCTCCAATAACCTGGATGCATTCCAAAACCATAAGGCCCGTAACCGTATGCGCCATAACCGTATGGACCGTACCCGGCATATCTGCCATAGATTGAATTGTAATTATTGGCAACGCTCAGTTGACCATATACGTAAGCCTCCCAATTCTTATTGATCTTGTATCCTAAAATGCCATAGAGACCACCGTCATGATAACTGTCGCCACCATAATTGGTATTTGTAAGATAAACACCCAATGCCATCCATAACCTTTCGTCCTTACTGAGTGGCGTAAGATAGGTGGCATCTATCGTCTGGGTAAAACCGCCACGATGAGGCGCATGCTTGCCGAAGGTGGCAAAGGCAGAAAGATCAACCGACATATTGAGTCCTTTATGAAGTCCCCAACCGTAATCTCCCCATCCATATCCGTAATTGTTCGGGGTAAGATTGGAAAAACAATGATTTGTCTGAAGGCTATCTTGTGCAGAATAGTATGTTGCCGTTGGAGCAAGTCCGTTGGCAGTGGATTCGTTATTGATATGTTTTAACGGAACGTAGGAGTTCTGCATAGGTTTCCCGCTATAAATCATCTTTTTACCATCCTGTAGAATGGTATCGCCTGGCAAGATCCAATCTTCACGGGGGCTGTCAAGGCTATGCAAAGGCCCAAAACTGATTTGCTGGGCGTGTGCATGAGTCATCATCAGACAGGCTGACATGAAGAGGATATATAGTCTTTTCT